>NZ_JBEZFT010000091.1:0-30068 GCF_040649595.1 Kribbella sp. NPDC048915
GACGTGGGCGGTTGGGCCGGGCATCAGCGGTGGGTGTGAACAGGATCCGGTGGGTGTGGGGTGGTTATTTCCTGTTCAAGGTCACCGCCGCGCGGACGGGGCCTCGGTTTGTGGGGCCGTGGGGGCGGGCGTGGTGCGGGGGCCGGGGTGAAGGGGGTGGCGCGGGCGGTTGGGGTGGGTGTGAACAGGGTGTGGTGGGTGTGGGGTGGTTATTTCCTGTTCAAGGTCACCGCCGCGTGGGCGCGGCCTCGGTTTGTGGGGCAGTGGGTCCGGGGGCGACGTGGGCGGTTGGGCCGGGCATCAGCGGTGGGTGTGAACAGGATCCGGTGGGTGTGGGGTGGTTATTTCCTGTTCAAGGTCACCGCCGCGCGGGCGCGGCCTCGGTTTGTGGGGCAGTGGGTCCGGGGGCGACGCGGGCGGTTGGGCCGGGCATCAGCGGTGGGTGTGAACAGGATCCGGTGGGTGTGGGGTGGCTATTTCCTGTTCAAGGTCACCGGCGCGCGGGCACGGTCCCGGTTTGTGGGCAGTGGCAGCGGGGGTGCGGAGGCCGCGGTGAAGCGGCCGCGGGTTGTGGGGTGGAGTGACACGGCCGGCTGGGGTGGGCCGGGATGGTTCAGTCAGGGGAGGTGGCGATTCATGGTTTGGTGGGGGATGCCGTCTTCGAGGAATTCGGGGCCTTGGGGCACATAGCCGAACTTTTCGTAGAAGGGGCGGGCGTAGGTTTGGGCGTCGAGGGTGCTGTCGGTGGTGCCGATGATGTCGAGAGCGTCTTTCATCAGCTGGGCGGCCAGACCGCGGCCGCGGGCTGGTGGGGCGGTGACGACCCGGCCGATACGGAATCGGCCGGGCTCGGTGAGCACCCGCAGATATGACTGGATCTCGCCGTGTTCTTCGATCCACAGGTGGTGGGTGCCGGCGAGCAGGTCGCGCCCGTCCAGTTCTGGATAGGCGCATTCCTGCTCGACGACGAACACGTCCACGCGCAGGCGCAGGACGTCGTACAGCTGCTGAGCGGTCAGCTCGGTGCCGAGGACGTGCACGGGCTACGAGGCCATCCAGTTCTGGATGCCGTCGACGGTGCGGGGCATGGCTTCGGACAGGTTCTCGGGACCGTTGTCGGTGATCAGGATGTCGTCCTCGATCCGGATGCCGATACCGCGCAGGTCCTCGGGGACGGTCAGGTCGTCGGACTGGAAGTACAGACCGGGCTCGACGGTGAGGACGTACCCGGGCTGCACGGTGCCCTTGCGGTAGTTCTCGTCGCGGGCGGCGGCGCAGTCGTGGACGTCGATGCCGAGCATGTGGCTGACGCCGTGCAGCGTGTACCGCTGGTAGAGGCGGCTCTCGGGGTCGAGCGCCTCCTCCGCGGACACCGGCAGCAGGTCCATCGCGTCGAGGCCGCGGACGATGACCTCCATCGCGGCCTCGTGCCCGGCGCGGAACGCCGCACCCGGCTGAAGCGCCGCGATCCCGGCGTTCTGTGCGTCCAGGACCAGCTGGTACAGGTCGCGCTGGCGCGGCGTGAACTCGCCGTTGACCGGTAGCGTGCGGGTGATGTCGGCGGTGTACAGCTGCCGGTTCTCCACACCCATGTCGAGCAGCATCAGCGTGCCGTCGTTGACCGGGCCGTCGTTCTCGATCCAGTGCAGCGTGGTCGCGTGCGGACCGGCAGCGGCGATCGACGTGTAGCCGACGTCGTTGCCCTCGGCCCGGGCCCGGCGCCAGAACGTGCCCTCGATCCAGCGCTCGCCGTACTGCCGGACCTTGTCCATCTCGGCGAGTACGTCGGAGAAGCCGCGATGCGTGATCGCCACCGCGTCGCGGAGCTGTTCGAGCTCGAACGGGTCCTTCACCAGCCGCAGCTCGGACAGTGTCGCGGCGAGCTCCCCGTCCCGAGAGTCGTCGATCCGCGCACCGCTCAGCAGCGCCGCGATCGACCGGTCCTCGTCGCGCCGGACTCGCGTCGGTACGTCGCCCTTCAACGCGTCGGCCAGTTGGTCGACGTGCCGCGTCTCGATCCCGAACTCCTTCGCGGTCTCGGTCAGCGACGGACGCCGGCCGGCCCACAGTTCGCCGTACATCCGGTCGCGCCAGAACTCCTCGCCTTCGGAGCGGTCGGCGCGCGGGCGGAAGTACAGGACGGCGTCGTGGCCGGTGGTGCCGTTCGGCTCCAGGACGAGGACGGCGTCGGAGGTCTGGTTGCCGGTCAGCCAGACGTAGTCGGTGTGCGGGCGGAAGACGTAGTCGGTGTCGTTCGAGCGGACCTTGTAGGTGCCGGCCGGGACCACCAGGCGCTCGCCCGGGAACGCCTGCGACAGCGCGTCCCGGCGCTTGGCCGCCCACACGGCGACGTCGCTCAGTGACAGATCGTGGCGCTCGGAGTCGGCCCAGCCGGAGTTCATGAATGCGCGCAGCTTGGGGCTCGGCTCGTTGTCGTGCGAGGCGGTCTTCGGCGCGGCCTCCTCGGCGACGGCGCCCGCTGCGGCAGTGCCCTCGGCCGTGCCCTCGACGGCGGTGCTCTCGGTCGTGTCGGTCATCGTCGACCAGTCCTCATCTCGGCGCGGGGGTGGTGGCGCCGGTCGTGGCTACGGGTGCGGTTCGTCCCCGCGCAGCGTGCCGGACCCGGGCAGCGCCTCGGCGGGGTCGGAGCCGATGCGGGTGATCGCATTGTGCTCGTCCACGAAGACTACGCTCGGTTCGAACACCTTCGCCTCCGCGGTCTCGAACATCCCGTACGCGATCAGGATCACCAGGTCGCCGGGGTGGATCAGGTGCGCCGCCGCCCCGTTGATGCCGACGATCCCGGACCCGCGCGGGCCCTCGATCAGGTACGTCGACAGCCGCGCGCCGTTGGTGATGTCGACGATGTCGACCTGCTCCCCCGGCAGCAGGTCGGCCGCATCCATCAGCTCGGCGTCCAGGGTGCACGAACCGACGTAGTTCAGGTCCGCCTGCGTCACCGTCGCCCGGTGCACCTTCGACTTCATCATCTGCCGCCACATGGCGGGCATGATCCAGGCCGCGCGGCCCGCTGTCAGTGGCGGCCGTCACGGTACGGCGTACCTCCAGGACTGCAGAAGTCGCCTTCGCAGGCCGTTACGACGTTGGAACGCCGGGTTCTGCATACCTGGACGGACAGCTGGAGCGTCGACGAGGGACAGTCAGAGCGTCGACGCCTGCACCGCCAGCTCGCGAAACGCCTCGTACCGGGAGCGGAGCTCGGCGAGCCGTTCGACCTCGGCGGGGACCGGCGTCAGGTGTTCGCCACCCGGGGCGGGGGAGAGCCCGAGCGCCACCGCCGCCGCGCCGCGGGCGCCTACCTCGGGCTCGGCGCACACCGTCGTCGGCCGGGCGAACGTCGCGGTCAGGCAGCGGCGCCACCAGGCCGATGCGTCGATCCCGCCGCCGCCCAGCACGACGTCGAGCTCGCGCCCGAACAAGCCGTCGAGCTTCCGCAACCCGCGGTCGATCTCCAGCGAGGCCCCCTGGAGAGCGGCCGCGAGCAGATCGGCCGGCGTGTCGTCGAAGGACAGCCCGAAGTACACCCCGGACCCGCCGGGGACGACCGCAGGCGGGCGGGTGCCGGCCATGAAGGGGATCGCGATCGCGCTCGTGGTGCCGACCTCGACGTCCGTCGGTTCGTCGGACTCCAGCCGCAGTACACCGGTCAGCCAGGCGTGCAGGTTCCCCGCGGCGGAGAACGCCATGCCGGTGACCGCGCGCTTGTCGTCGACCCGGTACCGCCACAGCTCCCAGGGCAGCTCCGGCGCGTCCTCGATCGGGTGGACGACCCGGACTGCGGCCGACGTACCGACGGTGACTGCGGCGGTGCCCGCGTCGTACCCGCCGCTGCCGACGTTCGATGCGGCGCCGTCGCCGGTCGGGGGATGGACGGGTACGCCGACCAAGCCGGGCCAGCGGCGCGCATACTCGGCGGACAGCGTGCCGGTCCAGCCGGTCGGGACGATCATCGGCAACTGGTCGGCGGTCACGCCCGCGATCTCGAGCGCTTCGTCGTCGTACGCACCGGTCGCGAGGTCGAGCGTGCCGGTTCCGGACGCGACCGACACCGAGGTGACGCGCTCGCCGGTCAGCCGCTCCAGGACGAGATCGGGAAGCCCGGCGAACCGTGAAGCCGAGGTGGTGGACAGCAGCCACGGGATCCGCCGCGGCCAGTACAGCCGGTGCAGCCAGGACCCGGTTCGCGCGTGGAAGGCGGGTTCGTCGAACGACGTCCCGAGATCGAGGTCGACCGACCGGGTGTCCGCCCAGGTGATCACCGGCGTCCGCGGCCCACCCTTGTTGTCGAGGGCAACGATCGAGTGCCACTGCGAGGACAGCACGATCGCGCCGATGCCGTCGAGGTGACCGTTCTGCTCGAGCTCGTCGAGGCACCCGAGCAGACCTTCGATGTAGGCATGGACGTCGATGACGGCCGAGCCGTCGTTGCCATACGTCGGGGCGATCTTGTGCCGCGCCAGAGCCCCACTGATCGGTGCGGCGTCCGCGGCCGACAGGACGAGAGCGCGCGCGGACGACGTACCGAGGTCGAGCGCGAGGACCTTTTCGCGCGGACCGTCGTCAGTCTTCGTCATGCAACGCCTTCAGGAAGTTCTGCGCCCAGATGTTCACGTCGTGCGCCGCGAGATGCTTGCGCATCGCCTTCATCCGGCGGCCGAGCTGCCGGTCGTCGGTGTTCATCGCGTCGACGATGGTGTCCTTCATCCCGTTGATGTCGTGGGGGTTGACCAGGAACGCCTGCCGGAACTCGTCGGCCGCGCCGGCGAACTCGCTGAGCACCAGCGCCCCGGTGTCGTCGTACCGCGTCGACACGTACTCCTTCGCGACCAGGTTCATGCCGTCGCGCAGTGGGGTCACGACCGCGACGTCGGCGGCCCGGAACAGCGCGGCCATCTCGGTCCGCGAGTACGACGTGTGCAGGTAGTTGATCGCCGGTGTACCGATCCGGCCGTGTTCACCGTTGATCCGGCCAACCAGGAGCTCGATCTCGTCGCGCAGCACGCGGTACTGCTCGACCCGCTCGCGCGACGGGGTGGCGACCTGGATGAAGACCGCGTCGTCGACCGAGATCCGTTTCTCGTCGAGCAGCTCGCCGAACGCGCGCAGCCGTTGCCGGATGCCCTTGGTGTAGTCGAGCCGGTCGACGCCGAGCAGGATGTGCGCCGGATTGCCGACCTCCTCGCGCATCTCCGCGGCGCGCGCGGTGGTCTCGGGCTGCCGGGCGAGCTTCTCGAGTTCGTCGACGTCGATCGAGATCGGGAACGCCTTGGCGCGGACGATCCGGTCGTCGGGCAGGTGGATGCGGTCGCCGCGAGTCCGCAGGCCCATCCGGTTGCGGGCGAGGCGGGCGAAGTTCGACGCGGCGCCGGGCCGCTGGAAGCCGACCAGGTCCGCGCCCATCAGCCCGTCCAGGATCTGCCGCCGCCACGGCATCTGCGCGAACAGCTCGGTCGGCGGGAACGGGATGTGCAGGAAGAACCCGATCCGTACGTCGGGACGCAGCCGGCGCAGCATCGCGGGAACGAGTTGCAGTTGGTAGTCGTGCACCCAGACCACCGCGTTGTCGTCGGCAGCCTCCGCGGCGGCCTCGGCGAACCGCCGGTTCACCGCGACATACGACTCCCACCACTCGCGGTGGAACTCCGGCGCCACGATCACGTCGTGGTACAGCGGCCAGAGCGTCGCGTTCGAGAACCCTTCGTAGTACAGCCGGACGTCCTCGGCGGACAGCATCACCGGGACCAGATGCATCCCGTTGTCGTCGAACGGGTCGAGCTTCTCGTCGGGGCTTCCGGTCCAGCCGATCCAGGCGCCGTGATGGCCCTGCATCACCGGCGCCAGCGCCGTCACCAGACCGCCCGGACTTCGGCGCCACGCCGAACTGCCGTCGGGCATCTCGATCCGGTCGACCGGCAGCCGGTTGGCCACCACTACGAAGGAACTCCTACCGTTCGGCATATTCAGTTCATCCACTCAGGTCGTCGTCGTCACCGGGGTAGCGCACCCCGATCTGGCTCCGGGTCTCGTCGAGCAGTTCGAGAATCTCGAGCGTGCCGGCGTGAGGGAGAGCCGGAACCTCGACCAGTCCCTGGCGCAGCGCTCGCATCACCTCAACCGCTTCGTAGTGGTACCCACGACCATGCGTGGGGACGTCGATCCGCTCCACTCCGGAAGCGGTCGTACGCAGGTAGTACTCGGGGTGGTGGAAGCGGTGCGGGAGTTGCAGGTTCCCGTCCGGGCCGCTGATCGATGCGACCCACGGGTTCTGCGAGCGCAGGCCGCAGGTCAGGGCCGCGACCGCGCCGGAGTCGTACCGCCAGGCCATCGCGACGTTCAGGTCGATGCCGTCGGCGTTCAGCGCGCCGACCGCCTTCACCTCGGCGGGGCGGCCGAGCGCCATGTGCGCGAACGTCATCGGGTAGATGCCGCCGTCCATCAGCGATCCGCCGCCGAGCGCCGGATCGAGCAGCCGCGCGGGCAGCGCCGGCTTGTAGAACGCGAAGTCCGCGACGACCTGCTGCGGCTCGCCGATCACGCCCCGCTCGAGGTCGGCGAACAGCGCCTGGATCACCGGGTTGGTGCGCATCCACATCGCCTCGGCGAACAGCGTCTTGTGCTCGGTCGCGACCGCGATCAGGTCCCGCGCCTGGGCGGCGGTGAGCGTGACCGGCTTCTCGCACAGTACGGCGATGCCCGCCTGCAGGGCCGCCCGCGCGATCGCGTAGTGCTGCGGATGGGGTGTCCCGATGTAGATCACGTCGACCTCGCCGGAGTCGATCAGCCGGCGGTAGTCGTCGTACGCCTTCGGGATGCCGAACTCGGCGGCGAAACGGTCCGCGTTCTGCTGGGAGCGGGAGGCGACCGCGGTGACGACGGCATCGTCGGCGAGCAGCCCGAGATCGTGCGCGAAGTGGGTGGAGATGTTGCCGGTCGCAACGATTCCCCACCTGACGCGATCTATACCCACTGTGTGAACTCCGGGGTCGGGAACGGTCCGTCTGCTGCGATTCTCGCCGTTTCGAACGCGTGAGCCAAGCGAATGAGCGTGACTTCACTTCCTGCCGTCCCGCTGATCGCGAGCCCGACCGGCAGTCCGGACACCGTTCCGGACGGCACCGAGAGCAGGGGATAACCGGCCAGTGCGGCATGCGACGACGAGCTGCCGAGGACGTGGTCGCCGTTGATCAGGTCGATGGCCCACGCCGGTGAGTACGCCGGACTCACGAGCGCATCGAGCTGGTTGTCGCGGAGCAGATTGTCGATACCGTCACGGCCGGCCCGCAGCGCGGTGAGGCGTGCGGCGACGTACTCGGGCGCGTTCAGACCGGCGGTCGCCGCGGCGCGCTCGAACAACTCCTGACCGAACCACTGAAGCTCCTGGTCCGCATGCTTGTTGTTGAAGGCGATCAGGTCGTCCAGCGTCCGCGGACCACCGGGAGCACGAGTGGCGAGGTACGCCGCCATGTCGACCTTGAGCTCGTGTGACAGCACGTGCAGCTGGTCCTCGTCGCCACCTGGTGTCGGCAGGGACAGGTGGTCGACCAGCGTGGCTCCGCACTGGCTGAGCAGCTCCAGAGCTCGCTCGGTCACCTGGTCGAGGCCGAGTGAGTACCCCCACAGCGGTCCACGCGGTACGCCGATGCGCAGGTTGCTGAGGTCCGTGCCGCGACAGGCCTCCGTGTAGTCCTGGTGGCCGCCGGTGAGAACTGTCAGGAGTGCGGCCGCCTGAGTGACTGTCTTCGTCATCGGCCCGGCGGTGTCCTGCGAGTGTGAGATCGGGACGATGCCCTGCTGCGGGACCAGCCCGACCGTGGGTTTGAGGCCGACCACACCGTTCAGGGCAGCCGGGCAGACGATCGAGCCGTTCGTCTCGGTGCCGATCGCGTAGTCCGCCAAACCGGCCGCGACCGCGGCGCCGGATCCCGACGAGGAGCCGCCGGCCGAGCGGTTCAACGCGTACGGGTTCCGGGTGAGGCCGCCGTACGCGCTCCAGCCCGACGTCGACGCCGAGCCGCGGAAGTTCGCCCATTCGCTCAGGTTGGTCTTGCCGAGAATGACGCAGCCCGCCTCGCGCAGCCGCCGTACCAGCGCTGCGTCCTGCGGCGGCGGAGGCTGCTCGGCGAGCGCCAGGGACCCGGCCGTGGTCGGCAGGCCGGCGGTGTCGATGTTGTCCTTGACCAGCACCGGTACGCCGTGCAGCGGGCCGCGGATCCGCCCCTCGTCACGTTCGGTGTCGAGGTGGACGGCATCGGTGAGCGCGGCCGGATTCGGAGTGCAGACGGAATTGACCAGTTGGTCGACCTCACGCATCCGCCCCTGCAACTCCTCGACCAGCTCCGCCGATCCCGACCCGGTCCCCGCCACCCCACCGTCCTTCGAGAGAGTTGAGCTCACGTCATCGATCCTGCCAGAGTCGGCAGCAGTCGGTTGCCTTGTCAGCGACACGCTTCGTGTCGGCCGGACGGTGAATGACATCGCTGTTGTTCTGCACGTAGAGTGGCTGCCGGACGGACGATCACCGACCGCACAGGAGTCAGCAGCAGATGGACAGCGCCAACGCCAGCTCCCCCGGCCCCGCCGAAGCTGCGCGGCCGGCCATTGCCGGACTCTCCGAACGCGACGGCGAGATCCTCGCCTTCGAGCGGCACTGGTGGAAGTACGCCGGTGCCAAGGAACAGGCGATCCGCGACCAGTTCCAGATGTCCGCGACCCGGTACTACCAGGTGCTGAACGCCCTCATCGACCGCCCCGAAGCGCTCGCGCACGACCCGTTGCTGGTCAAGCGCCTGCGCCGCCTTCGCGCCGCCCGCCAGCGCGCCCGCTCCGCTCGCCGCCTGGGCATCGAGGTCTGACCATGGCTCGCCGCCTCAGGGCGTGCCTTGCTGCCCCGCGTCCGCGCGGGGAGCAAGGACAAGTGCTGTCGTCGCTGGTCGCCGTGGCCGCCGTGGTCGCGATCGTGGCCGGTCTGCTCGTGCTGTTCGGGACCCGCGGTGACAGTTCGGCCGACGAGAAGCCCGCGGCCGCGAGTACGCCGAAGCCGTCGGAGAAGCCCTCCTCGGGGCCGTCGACCGTCGGCGCCAGCGTGCCGGGGCCGACCACGAAGCCGACCTCCGCGCCGACCAGCGCACCCGCTTCCACCGAACCGACCGAGCCGACCACGGCACCCACCGAGCCGACTGCTGAGCCGACCACTGGGCCGACCACTGGGCCGACCACTGGGCCGACCACTGAACCGTCGGCCACGGAGAGCCGGCCGACCCGGACCACGCAGCCGAAGAACACCCAGCCGGTGACGATCCCGGCCGACCAGCGCCCGGCGATCGAGGTCTACAACAACACCGCGCGCAAGGGCCTGGCCGACTCGGTCGCCGGCCGCGCGCGGCGGCTCGGCTGGACCGTGGCGGGTTCGCCGGACAACTGGCACGGGAAGATCGCCGAGAGCACGGTGTACTACCCGCCGGGCATGCTCGACGCCGCCAACCAACTGGCGCGCGATCTCGGCATCGGCCGCACCAAGGGTGCCTTGGACAACATGAAGAAGGATCGCCTGACCGTGATCCTCACGACGGACTACCCGGGATGACGGTGCGATGAGCACTCCGGTCATCCAGACCGAGGCGGGGCGGGACGGCTGGGAAGCCATCGTCTCCGACCCGTCGAGCGCGGTGATCACCACCGACTTCGACGGCGTCCTCGCGCCGCTGGTCGAGGATCCGTCGCGCTCGCGCCCGGTCGAGGGGTCCCTGGACGCGCTGGCCCGGCTGGCCCGGTCGGTGCAGCAGGTCGCGATCGTCACCGGCCGGCCCGCACTGGTCGCCACCGAGTTGTCCGGCGTGAGCGGGCATCCCGGCCTGGGCGGTCTCGTCGTACTCGGGCACTACGGGTTGGAGCGTTGGGAGGCGGCGACCGGCAAGGTGACCAGCGAGCCGGTGCCGCCGGGTGTCGAGACGGCTCGTCAGCGGTTGCCGGAGCTGTTGCGTGAGGTCGGCGTACCGGATGCGTTCATCGAGGACAAGGACAGCTCGCTGGCTGTGCACACTCGGCGGCTGGACGATCCCACCGGGGCACTGGAGCGGTTGCGCGCGCCATTGACCGCGCTCGCCGCGGAGACCGCGCTGCGGCTGGAGCCGGGCAACCTGGTACTCGAGCTGCGTCCGCCCGGTATCGACAAAGGCGTGGCGCTGCGGGCGCTGATCGAGTCGACGGGCGCGCGATCGATCTTGTACGCCGGGGACGACCTGGGTGATCTGGCCGCGTTTCGGGCGATCCAGGAGCAGCGGGATGCCGCCGGGCTGCACGCCGTACTGCTCGCCACCCGGTCCTCGAACGCGACCGAACTGATCGAGGCGGCGGATGTCGTCGTCGACGATCCGAGCGGTGTGGTGACCGTGCTCACGGCCCTTTCGGACGCGATCTCAGCCCGCTGAACGCCTGCGTCACGGTCTTGCCGATCGGCTGGATCGGCCGCTCGCGGTAACCCCCGTCGGACAGGTCGGCCAGGCGTTCGAACGGGTTCCGCGAGGCCGGGTCGCCGGTGAGCAGGAACGACATCACCACGCCCACGACGTACAACGGAAGCATCGGCAGGCCGATCAGCCAGAAGTACTGCCAGGAGTGCCGCTCCTCGTGCCGGACCAGCGCCGGGTTGTCGAAGTACGACCGGTCGTGCTTGCTGAGCACGACGTTCCCGATCGTGAACGCCCCCGCTACCGGGAACCGGATCCGGTACCCGTTCGCGAACACCAACCCGCGCGGTCCCCGACTGAACCGCGCCCGCCCCAAGAGCCCCACCAGCAGGCCGGTCGCGGTCGACAGATTGAGCAAGTTGCCCACCAACTTCACCCACAACCAGCTGGTCATACCGCCAAGTATCCGGTCTCACAGCCCGGGGTGTCGCGGGGAACAGCGTGCCGGGACGACAGGACGTGTCCTCGCTGAGGCAGTACACCTGAGCCCGCGCGTACACCGTCCCGGCGGTGCACTACCTAATGAGAGGTTGCACGCCACCTCACGCGGTCGTCGGTGGGGTAGGGGAGACTTGGTGGGTGAGTTCGGTGGTGCGGGTTTGGCGGGTCGGGCGGGTGGTGGATCCGCACTCGGTGATCGGTGGGTTGCGGAAGGGGCCTGGCGATCCGGCGTATGTGTTCGAGCCGGCGCGGCGGACTGTCTGGCGGGCGACGCGGACTCCCGAGGGGCCGGTGTTGTTGCGGTTGACGCCGTCGGCCGGGGCGGTCGAGGCGGAGGCGTGGGGGCCGGGGGCCGAGTGGGCGCTCGACGGGGTGCCTGAGCTCCTGGGGGACCGGGACAGCTGGGAGGGCTTCGAGCCGCTGCCGGAGCATCGGGCGCTGGTGGACGCGGCGCGGCGGTTTCCGCATGTCCGGGTGCCGCGGACGCGGGCGGTGTTCGAGGCGATGGCGGCGGCCGGGATCGAGCAGGTGGTGACCGGCAAGGAGGCGTTCCGTGCGTGGCGGCTGCTGCTGCGCGAGTACGGCGAGCCCGCGCCGGGGCCGAACGAGCAAGGCGGCCGCGTGATGATGGTGCCCCCGGCACCGGAACAGTGGCGGCAGATCCCGTCCTGGCAGTGGTTGCGCGCGGGTGTCGAGGGACGGCGGTCGAGGGTCGTGATCACGGCCGCGACCCGGGCGAAGGCGCTGGAGCGGACGCTCGAGCTGACCGACTCCGCGGAGATCGAGAGCAAGCTGCGGTCGCTGCCGGGGGTCGGGGTGTGGACGGCGGCCGAGGTGCGGCAGCGGGCGCACGGTGACGCGGATGCGTTCTCGTTCGCGGACTACCACGTGTCCCGCAACGTCTCGTACGCACTGATCGGCGAGGAGCTCGACGACGACGGTTGCGCCGAGCTGATCGAGCCGTACCGCGGGCACCGGTTCCGGGTGCAGCGCCTGCTGGAGCTCGCCGGTGTCGGACACCCCCGGTACGGCCCGCGCAAGTCGCTTCCGACGCACACGCCTGGAGCCACGCATCGACTGAGGTAGCCGTGGGAACCTGGTCCGCACCATGATCGACGGAAACGGTCTGTACCTGGTGGCGGGTCTCGCCCTGTTACTCGGAGCCGTGCTGCCGCGGCTGCTGTCCCGGTACGCCGTGTCCGCGCCGATCGCCTTCATCGGCGCGGGTCTGCTGCTCGGTCTCGTGGTGGATCAGACCCACCTCAGCCCGATCGCCGAACCTGAGCTGACCAAGCATCTGGCCGAGCTGACCGTGATCGTCGCGCTGATGGGTGTCGGCCTGGCGATCGACCGCCCGCTCAGCCTGCTCAGCTGGGCGGTGACCTGGCGGTTGCTGTTCATCGCGATGCCCGCCGGGATTGCCGCGCTCACCGGCGTCGGCTGGCTGCTCGGACTCGCGCCGGCCACCGCACTGCTCGTCGCGGCCATGCTGGCGCCGACGGACCCGGTGCTCGCCTCCGACGTCCAGGTGGAAGGTCCGACGACCGGGCCGGACGCCGAGCTGGACGAGGACGACGAGGTGCGGTTCGCGCTCACGTCCGAGGCGGGGCTGAACGACGGGATGGCGTATCCGTTCGTCTACCTGGCCATCTTCATCGCCGCCAAGAGCCTGTCGCCATGGGAGTGGGTCGCTTGGGAGGTGGTCGGGAAGTCCGTGCTGGGCGTGGCCATCGGCTTCGGCGCCGGCTGGTTGCTCGGGCGGATGACGTTCTCCGCCCCGGCCCGGAGCCTGCGGTTGTCCGAATCGAGAGAGCCGGTGCTCGCGCTGGCGATGACGTTGGGTGTGTACGGGCTCACAGAGGTACTGCACGGGTACGGGTTCATCGCGGTCTTCGTGGCGGCGCTGACGCTACGGTCGGTGGAGAGCAAACACGAGTTCCACGGCGAGCTGCACGACTTCATCGGTGAGCTCGAACACATTCTGACCTGGGGTGTTCTGCTGCTGCTCGGCGCTGCGATCACGGCTGGGTTGCTGGAGCCGCTGACATTCAGCGGTGTGCTGATCGGCGTACTGCTGGTGTTCGTCGTGCGGCCGCTGGTCGGCTGGCTGTCGCTGGCGCGGTCCGGGCTGAGCAGGTCTGAGCGGTGGGCGACGGCGGCGTTCGGCGTACGTGGCGTGGGGTCGGTGTTCTACCTGGCTGTAGCCGGGGCGTACTTCGAGGACGAGTTGCCGTGGCTGTGGGCGACATTGGGCTTCACGGTGGTCCTAAGCGTGGTGGTGCACGGTGTTGCGGCGACGCCGGTGATGCGCTTCCTGGAGCGCCGCAGCTGAGAGCGAAGCCAGGGGCGGCGCTGAGATCGCGCGTCTCGGATGCTGGGAACGAAGAACACAATATGGACCCGATTGGGTAATCTCGGGGGAGCTCATCCAGAGGGACTGAGGGAAACGGCCCGTTGACGTCCCGGCAACCCTCCCCGTCGAGACCCCCGTCCGGGGCGCTCCGCGAGGGAACGGTGCCAAATCCGTCCCGCGCCGAGATCCGGCGACCGGGGAAGATGAGGAGGGAACCTCACTCATGAGCCTGACCGCCGCCGGCACCCACACCATCCGCGAAGGTGCCTTTGGCAACGGTACGCACCTCAGCTGTCGCGCCTGTGGCGCCAAGTCGCCGCTCGGCCCGTTCTACGCCTGTATGGAGTGCTTCGGTCCGCTCGAGGTCGGATACGAGTACCCGACCATCACGCGGGAGCAGATCGAGGCCGGCCCCAAGAACATCTGGCGGTACCAGCCGCTGCTGCCCGTCCCGGTGGACGTGGCGAGCTTCCCGAACACCGAGCCCGGCTACACCCGGCTCGTCGACGCGCAGAACCTGGCCCGCGAGCTCGGCCTGCGCAAGCTGTGGGTGAAGGACGACTCCGGCAACCCGACGCACTCCTTCAAGGACCGTGTGGTTGCGTCAGCCTTGAGCGCGACCCGCGAGCTCGGCATGAAGGTCTTCGCCTGCCCGTCCACC
Organism: Kribbella sp. NPDC048915; assembly: GCF_040649595.1. Taxonomy (NCBI): domain Bacteria; kingdom Bacillati; phylum Actinomycetota; class Actinomycetes; order Propionibacteriales; family Kribbellaceae; genus Kribbella; species Kribbella sp. NPDC048915. The sequence continues at coordinate 13,943 of NZ_JBEZFT010000091.1, forward strand.
GGCAACCTGGCCAACGCCGTCGCCGCGGCCGCCGCCCGGGCCGGGATCCGCTCGGTCGTGTTCATCCCGCACGACCTCGAGCGCCCGAAGGTGATCACCACCGCCGTGTACGGCGGCACGCTGGTCGCCGTCGAGGGCAACTACGACGACGTGAACAAGCTCGCCTCCGAGATCGCCGGTGAGGAGGAAGGCTGGGCGTTCGTCAACGTGAACGTCCGCCCGTACTACTCCGAGGGCTCGAAGACGCTCGCGTTCGAGATCGCCGAGCAGCTCGGCTGGCGGCTGCCGCAGCAGATCGTCATCCCGGTCGCGTCCGGTTCGCAGCTGACCAAGATTGACAAGGGCTTCACCGAACTCGGCAAGCTCGGCCTGGTCGACGCCACCGACTACAAGGTGTACGGCGCGCAGGCGACGGGTTGCTCGCCGGTGGCGCAGGCGTTCCGCGACGGCCACGACGTGGTCAAGCCGGTGCGCCCGGACACGATCGCGAAGTCGCTGGCGATCGGCAACCCGGCCGACGGCCCGTACGTGCTCGACGTCGCCCGCCGGACCGGTGGCGCGATCGAGGACGTCAGCGACGACGAGGTCGTCGAGGGCATCCAGTTGCTGGCCCGGACCGAGGGCATCTTCGCCGAGACCGCGGGCGGCGTGACCGTTGCGACCCTGAAGAAGCTGATCGCGACCGGACAGCTCGACCCCGAGGCCGAGACGGTGATCATCAACTCCGGCGACGGGCTGAAGACGCTCGACGCCGTGGCCGACCGGGTCGGCCCCAAGGTGACCATTCCCGCGTCGTACGACGCCTTCGTGAAGGCAGGACTGCAGTGAGTGTGAGCGTTCGCGTCCCGACCATCCTGCGGCCCTACACCCAGGGCGCGTCCGAGGTCTCCGCCGAGGGCGGCACCCTGACCGAGGTGCTCGACTCGCTCGACGCGTCGTACCCCGGGATCAAGGGGCGCGTCCTCGACGAGTCCGGCGAGCTGCGCCGCTTCGTCAACGTGTACGTCGACGACGACGACGTCCGGTTCGCCGAGGGCCTGCAGACCACGATCAAGGACGGCGGCCAGGTCTCGATCATCCCGGCCGTCGCCGGCGGCTGCTGAGAACTGCTGACATAGGCTGCTCGGGTGCGAGCGGTCGTGGTCGAGAAGTACGGCGTACTGCCGGAGGTTCGTGAGGTACCCGAGCCTTCGGCGGACGCCGGATCGGTGGTACTGCGGGTCGCGGCGACCGGATTGTGCCGGAGCGACTGGCACGGGTGGATGGGGCACGACTCCGACATCGTGCTGCCGCACGTGCCAGGGCATGAGCTGGCCGGGACGATCGCTGCGGTCGGGGCCGGCGTCACCGGGTGGGCGGTCGGGGACCGGGTCACGACGCCGTTCATCTGCGCTTGTGGTGAGTGTGAGCAGTGCCGGGAGGGCAACCACCAGGTTTGCCCGCATCAGTTGCAGCCCGGGTTCAACTACTGGGGTTCGTTCGCGGAGTACGTCGCCGTACCGTATGCGGCGGTGAACCTGGTCCGGTTGCCCGACGAGATGGATTTCGCCACCGCGGCCGGCCTCGGGTGCCGCTTCGCGACGTCGTTCCGCGCCGTACATCAGGTCGGCCGGGTCGTCGCCGGGGAACGGGTCGCCGTGTTCGGCTGCGGCGGTGTCGGGCTGTCCGCGGTGATGATCGCGTCCGCGCTGGGTGCCGAGGTGATCGCGATCGACACCAACCCGGACGCGCTGACGCTGGCCCGCGAGTACGGCGCCGCGCACACGATCGCGGCGTCCGCCGAAACCGTTGCCCACCTGCGCGACCTGGGTGCCCCGCACGTCACTATCGACGCGCTGGGCTCGAACGAAGTCATCCAACAGGCGCTGCAAGCCCTGCGCCCGCGTGGTCGCCACGTGCAGATCGGTCTGCTTCCGCAAGGCGTCCAGCTGGACGTCAGCCGCCTGATCGGCCAGGAACTGTCCTGGCTCGGCAGTCACGGCATGCCCGCGCATGCCTATCCCGAAATGCTCGCCCTGGTTGCCTCCGGCAATCTGACCCCCAACCGCCTGGTCACTCGCACCATTACTCTCGAAGAAACGCCGGAGGCGCTGGCGGCCCTCACGCACGCGACACCAGCCGGAGTCACTGTCATCACCCCGTAGCAGTCGGCCGTCCCCGACGGGCGTGAACGTCCGCGGTGGCATCGGGCAATCAGGAGTATGACTGTGACCGAGATGACCGAAGCCGGAGACGGGGAGCGGCCGCCGCCGGAGCCGGACGCGGTGCGGCTGGGCGGGGTCGAGGAGTTCGCGGGACTGTTCGACACCTACGCCGCGCCGATGCATCGCTACCTCGCGCGCCGGGTGGGCGTCGACCAGGCACACGACCTGGTCAGCGAGACCTTTCTGATCGCCTTCCGGCGACGGGGGACTTACGACCCGCGGACGGCCGGGGCGAAGGCGTGGCTGTACGGGATCGCGACCAACCTCGCGCGCCGGCACGTCCGGCAGGAGGTCCGCGGTCTGCGCGCCACGGCCCGCGCCGGAGTCCGCGAACCCACGGACCTCGCGGCGCACGACGGCTCGGTCGCCGAGCGCGTCGACGCCCAGAATCTGGCCCGCCGGATCGCGCCCGCGATCGCGGACCTGAACGACGGTGATCGCGACGTTCTGCTGCTGACGTCGTGGGCCGGCCTGACGACGGTCGAAGTGGCCGACGCGCTGGGGATCCCGGTCGGGACCGTGCGCTCGCGCCTGCACCGGGTCCGCCGCCGGCTGCACGCTCTGACTACCGCCGAGGAGGCGTACGACCATGACTGATCTGCACCCGACCGACGACCTCGACGCGGCGCTTTCCGCGCTGCATGCCGACGTACCTACCGATCCGGAGCGGCTCGGGCAGACTCGCGCGGCGTTCCTCGACACTGTCGGCCGCTCCACGACCGGGGAACCCGCCACCACCAGGGGGCGGTTCCGGAGGCGGTGGCTCGTCGCGGCCGCGGCGGTGCTCACGCTCGTCACCGGCGGATCGCTGTACGCGACGACGCTGCCGGGCGGCTCCGCCGAAGCGAAGTCCGCACTGAACGAGGCTGCCCAGCACATCACCGGCGCGTCGGACCCGGTCGTACCGCCGGGGAAGTACCGCTACCTGGTCTGGCACTCCTGGGACAGCGTGGCGACGGAGGCGCCCGGGGACGTCCTGACCTACCTCAAGGAAAGCGTCATCGAGGTCTGGATCCCCGCCGACATCCGCGGGACCTGGTACCTGCGGCAGTCGTCGACCGGGAAGCGCAAGTGGCTCAAGGGTTCCGACGAGCAGGCGCGAAAGCTCGGCCTGCCGTTGAACGAGCCACACAGCGACACCTCGACCGCGAAGTGCGGTGCGTTCTACGGCGGCGGGCCGTGCGCCGCGAACGGCGGCTGGCAGGATCCGTCGCTGGAGTGGATCGAGCAGTTGCCGAAGGATCCCGACGCACTGTTCGCGAGGCTGAAGATGGATGCCCCGAGCAACAGCCGGGGTGAGACGGAGTACCTCGTCTACGCCGAGGACGCGCTCCGCACCGGCATGCTCCCGGCCGAGGTTCGGGCCGCACTGTATCGGGCACTCGGCAACCTGAAGCACCTCAAGATCACCGATCATGCGGTCAACCTCGACGGCCAGGTCGGGGTCGCCTACAGCAGCGACGACGGCGACTTGCGGGTCGAGATCGTCATCGATCCGGACACCGGCGCCTACCTCGGATCCCGCGAGGTGGCGTCCAGCGGGAAGCTTCGCGGCAAGGTGATCTCGTACAGCTCCTTCAGCACCGCGGTGGCCCCTGCTCCCTGGAAGACCCCGCGCTGACCTGCCGCTACAGGCGGATCAGATAGACGGTGGGTGGGCGGCCGGTGCGGCCGTGTTGCTGGGTGCCGGTGGGGGAGGCGAGGCCGGCCCGTTCGAGGCGTTTGAGGACTCGGCGGGCGGTGCGGAGCTGGACGGCCAGGTGGTCGGCGACGTCCTGGGTGGTGAGGCCGTCGGGGAGGGCTGCGGTGAGTTCGCGCATCCGGGCCAGGGTCTGGGTGTTGAGGCCGACGCGGCGGGCGAGCAGCGGCAGGCTCTCGGTGCCGCGGGCGCCGCTGGGCTGATCGCCGGACGGCTCGATGACGATCTCCACGTCGTCGGACATCGAGACCACCCCGGCGACACCGCCGATGGAGGCGGCCCGCCCGGCGGCGCGGCGGGCGAGTGCTTCGGCCTCGGCCGCCGTACGGCCCACGCCGAACCCGACGTACGCCGTGCGGTGCCGTGCGGCCAGCTGATCCAGCAGCGGCATCCGGGTGAACTGTTCCGTGGCCTGTTCGAGCAGACCGCGGGTCGTGACGACGAGATGGCGGCCGTCGGGCAGTAGAGCGAGGCTGCCGCCGAGCGTGACGAGGTCGCCGGCCAGCGCGTCGTCCGGTTCGGGCAGGTCGATGACACCGAGCGCGACCTGGGCGTCGCCGACGTGCTGACCGGTCGTCGTGAGTACCAAGGCCTGCAGCGTCGATCGGATCGAGTACCGCGAGGGGGCGAGCCGGACCGACGGCATCTCGTTCTCGAGCAGATGGAACGCCGACCCGAGGCAGCTGATCGCGACCTTCGTGTCGTGCTTGGTCCGCGCGGTGCGGTGGAAGTCGACGATGTCGTCCGACGTCAGCCCCGGCCGGTACGGCAGCACCTGGATCTGGTCCGTCGGCAGCTTCGCCTCGATCAGGGTCTCCAGAACTTCGGACCGCCGCAGCGTGTCGATCGAGAACTGGGTGACGTTGTGCCCGAGTCGCAGAAGCTCAACGAGTGCCCGCAGCAACGTTGCCCCGTCGTGCGACACGTACATCGCGGGCCGGTCGATCGCCCCAGCCTCGCTCGCGATCGTGTACGGCACGACGCCGGTGAACAGGAAAGCGTCCACCGCGCTGTGCGTCTCGCCGACGAGCTCGACCGCCTCGGTCTCGTGCCGGTACGGCAGCGGGACGAGGGTGCTGCCGCTCGGCGCGCCGGCCACAATCACGCGCTGCACGAGATCCTCGGGACCCACCACACCGACCGTCAGCGTCATCAGCGGTTTCCTCCGAGATCTTGACGTTCCGCGCCTGCGCTCCTAGTTTCGGTCAAGACCACAATTGTCGCCAGCCCCGCGGCGGGCCCTGGAAGCGTCGGTGTGGTGGAGCGAAGGAGGGAGCGCGCCACCTCACTGCCACCGCACTGCCTCCGCACTGTCTCTGCGCTGGGACCGCGCTGGGACTGTCACTGGGACCGTCACTGGCCCGACCGGTGCAGTTCCTCCAAACAGCGGATCACCAGGTCGCGCTCGCCCGCCGGCAGGCTCGGCCCGTACGGGTCGTGTGCGGCCACGTCCGCCACCAGGCCTTCCCACTCCGCGGCCCACAGCATCCGCTGCACATAGCCTTCGATCGGCGCGTAGAACGTCGCCGCCGCGAACCGGTCCAGTCGCTCCGACGCGGTCAGGAACTCCGCGTGGTCGCCGGCCGTCCAGGCCCGCAGTACGGCGGCCGACAGTTCGACCTGTGCTGACGCGATCCCGACGAGCGCGGTGTCGGCGCCCCACATGAACGACGGCCCGTACATCCGGTCCTCGCCGGTGATCAGCAGCTTCCCGGTGTCCCGACCGGCCCAGATGGCGTCCTGGCAGCCGATCGCGCGGTCCAGCGTCGCGGTCTTCACGCCGAGCATCGCGTCCAGCGAGAGGAGGTCGCGGATCAGTTCCGGTGGGTACGGGTACCCGCCGGCCTCGCCGTGCAGGTAGAACCCGACCAGCGGCAGCCCGCTCTCGGCGGCCACGCGTTCGTGCAGCGCGACGGCCTGGGCGTGGCCGTCCTCCTGCTCACCCAATGCAGCCAGTGGGTAGACCATCACGGCGTCCGCGCCACCGGCCGCGGCTGCGTGCGCCATCTCCACGGTGGCGTCGGCGGCCTCATCGAGCGTGCGCACCGTCGTGGACTTCGGTACGCCGACGCCCGCCACGATCGGCAGATCGGTGGCGGCGCGCCAGGTCTCGAGCACCTTCGCCCGATCGCCCGGCGACAGGTACAGCCCGCGGCCCGTGTGCGCCCATACCGCGACACCGCCGATCGCGTGCTTGGTCAGCGTCACGGCGTACGCCGACAGCGCGTCGTACGCGATCACGCCGTCGGCGTCCATCGGGGTGACGACCGCCGGGAGCAGCGTGCCGCGGAGTCGTTCGACCAGTGGATGCATATCTGCCCTCTCAGACCGTGTCGGACTCGCTCAGACCTGGTGCCGCCGGATCAGACCTCGTGCCCGAGGCCGGGGCGTTTCGGTACGTCGATCCAGCCGTCGCAGTCGGCGAACACGCTCGGGGCCAACGGGTCCTCGTGCACCATCAACGGCCCCACCAGGTCCGCCGCGACGGTTGCTCCGGGAACGGCGGCGGCCAGGTGGACGGCGGCCAGTGTGGCCACGCCCAGCTCCGGCATCGAGCCTACCTTCACCGCCAGCCCGGCGGCCTCGGCCACCGCGGCGATCTGCAGCGCGCGGTGCAGGCCGCCGACCTTGAGGATCTTGATGTTCAGTACGTCGGCCGCGCCGCGGCGGACGATCTCCAGCGCGTCGTGCAGCGAGTGCATGCTCTCGTCGACCATCACGCGGACGTCGAGGCGGTCACGCAGCCGGACCAGCCCGTTCAGGTCCCAGCGCGGCAGCGGCTGCTCGAGCAGCGTCAGGCCCGCCGCGCTCATCTTGGCCAGGTACGGCAGGGCGGTGGTGGCGTCGTACCCCTCGTTGGCGTCCAGGCACAGCTCGGCGTCGGCGGGGATCGCCGCGCGGACCGCGCGGACCAGCTCGAGGTCCTTGGCCGGGTCGTGGCCGCCCTTGACCTTGAGGTGCCCGAAGCCGCGCCCGGCGTACTCCGCGGCCTCGGCGGCCATCTCGTCGAGCGTGCCGAGGCCGACCACCCAGGTGGTCTGGACGCGGTCGCGAACGCTGCCGCCGAGCAGGGCGTGCACCGGCCAGCCGCTGATTCGGCCGGCCAGGTCGAACAGCGCGATGTCGAGGCCGGACTTGGCGACGTGCTGGCCGCGCAGGACGCCGTCCATCGCGACGTGGGCCCCGGCGCGGTCCAGCGGGTCGCGGCCGATCAGGGCCGGTGCGAGGTGCTCCTCGATCGCGGCCTGCACTCCGGCGAGCGTCTCGCCGGTGTACGCCGTCATCGGAGACGTCTCGCCGATCCCCACGGCGCCGTCCGCGGTGTGCACCTCGACGACCAGGCTGATGAGTTCGTTGCTGACCCCGCTGCTGATCTGAAAGGGCCGGCGATAGGCCGCGCTGACCACGCGGGTTTTGACCGCGCTGATCGGCGCCGCCCCGGCCGGCAACCCCGCCGGCAGTGCTGCAAGACTCATTTCCGGCTCCTCAGGGTCGCATTCTCCGGCGAAAGCATTTACGGTCAAGACCGTAAATACCCTGAGGCTCCCTGTCAACGGAAGGTGGCACCCCGATGCGGCTGGGTCTGTATCTGAACCTCTACGGCACCCCGGACGAACGGCCCCAGCTGGCCGACGCCGTCGAGCAGGCGCGGCTCGCCGAGCAGGCCGGGTTCGACTGGGTCGTGCTGGGTGAACGGCACCTGCATCGGCCCGGGTACCACGAGATCCTGACGTCGATGACGTGGCTGGCCGCGCACACCTCGCGGATCGGCATCGCCACCGCCGGCATCGTCACCCCGTTGTACGACCCCGTCGTCCTCGCCGAGACGCTGGCGCACCTCGACGTCCTGTCCGGCGGCCGCCTCACGGCCGGGTTCGTCCTGGGGTACCGCCCGGAGGAGTTCGCGCTGTACGGCGTGCGGCAGTCGGAGCGGGTCGCACGCTTCGAGGAGGGGCTGGAGATCCTCACTCGCCTGTGGACGTCCGACGAGGTCACCTACGACGGCAGGTTCACCAAGATCCAGGACGCGTACCTCTCGCCGCGCCCGGTGCAGTCGCCCCGCCCACGGATCTGGAACGGCGGCCGCGTGTCCGCCGTACTGGAGCGGACGGCGCGGATGTGTGACGGGTGGACGACGTCGTTCAACGAACTCGATGCCGATCTGCCCCCGAAGATCGAGGAGTACCGGTCGTACCCGCGCGGCGCCGCATCGCTCGGGCAGGAGGTCATCCTGTGCCGGGAGGGGTACTGCGCGCCGACGTCCCAGGACGCGCGGCAGGCGCTCGAGGAGCCGCTGCGCGACCTGTACGACGCCTACACCGGCTGGAAGCGGACGTCGACGGACGTGTCCCGCTACACCCAGGGCTGGGACGAGATCGTGGACCGCAGCGTGATCGGGTCGCCGCAGCAGTGCGCCGAGCGGTTGGCGCACTACGAGGCGATGGGCGCGGACGGCGTCATCCTGCGCATCCAGCCGCCCGGAATGCCCCAGGCGGACGCGCTCAAGGCCATCGAATCCTTCGGGCAACTGCTGTGACCAACGCTTGAACTGGAGCGCACTCCAGCACCTAGTTTCGGTTCATGGACTACAAGCGACTCGGAACAACAGGACTCAAGGTCAGCGAGCTGTGCCTCGGAGCGATGATGTTCGGGGGCCGGACCGACGAGCAGGACAGCCGCAAGATCCTGCAGACGTTCACCGACGCGGGCGGCAACTTCATCGACACCGCTGACGTGTACAACGCCGGTGGGTCCGAGGAGGTGCTCGGGCGCTGGCTGAAGACGCAGCAGCGGTCGGACTATGTCGTCGCGACCAAGGTGTGGGGCCGGATGAGTTCGCAGCCCAACGATCAGGGGCTGTCCCGCAAGCACATCTTCGACGCGGTCGACGCGAGTCTTCGGCGCCTCGGCACCGACTACATCGACCTGTACCAGCTGCATCTGTGGGACGACGACACCCCGCTGACCGAATCGCTGCAGGCGCTCGACGATCTCGTCCGGTCCGGCAAGGTCCGGTACACGGGCGTCAGCAACTTCTCCGGATGGCAGCTGCAGAAGGCGATCGACCTGTGTGCGCAGCACGGGTGGGCGCCGCTGTCCAGTCTGCAGCCGCTGTACACGCTGCTCGACCGGGAGGCCGAGTGGGAGCTGCTGCCGGTCTGCCGGAACGATGGGCTCGGCGTCATCACCTGGTCGCCGCTGCGGTCCGGCTGGCTGTCCGGGGCGTACCGGCGCGGTATGACGGCACCGCCTGAGGGCAGCAAGGTGTCGACGCCGGGTACGCACCGGTGGGACCGCTATGCGAACGAGCACACTTGGCGCGTGGTCGACGAGCTCGAAGCGGTCGCGGCGGAGGCCGGCCGGTCGATGCCGCAGGTCGCGGTGCGCTGGCTGATGCAGCGCCCCGGCGTCACGGCGCCGATCATCGGCCCGCGCACCTCGGCGTACCTCGACGACCTGCTCGGTGCCGCGGACTTCACGCTGCCGCCCGAGCTGATGGAGCGCCTCGACACCGCGAGCCGGCCGCCGCGGTCGCCGTACCCCTACTTCCTCGCGGACTGATCCCGGCTGTAGTACTCGATCTTGTCGTCGAGGACGTCGAGGGCCAGCTTGATCTTCTCGGCCTCGGCGCGCAGGCGGGTGCGGTGATCCTCGAGCAGCTCGACCAGGCCGGCCGAGCCGTTCGAGCGGTCCCGCAGCCGGCCGACGAAGCGTTGCAGGTCCGCGATCCCGAGACCCGCGTTGCGCAGGCAGACCAGCAGGCCGACCCACGCGACGTCACCGTCGGTGTAGATCCGCTGGCCGGTACTGGTCCGCTGAACAGGTCCGAACAGGCCCAGCTTCTCGTAGTAACGCAACGTGTCCAGACTCAACCCGGTCCGCTCGGAGGCTTCGGCCGGCGCGTACGTCGTTGTCGTCATACGTCCATGGTGGACCTCTCAGGGGTCCGCCGCTGTGAGGATGTCCACTTTCGAGCTATGCCTTCAAGCCAGACATCGCGATCGAGTCGGTGAGGTAGCGCTGGAGCAGGCCGAACACCAGCAGGCTCGGGACCACGGTGATGGTCGCACCGGCCATCACCTGGTTGATCGGCACGGCCTGGGTCTGGAGCGTGGCCAGACCGACGGTCAGGGTCTGCATCTCGCCGGACTGGCCGATGACCAGCGGCCAGAGGAAGTCGTTCCAGTGCCAGAGGAACACGAAGATGCCCAGTGTGGCCAGCACCGGCCGGACCAGCGGCAGCACGATCGTGGTGAAGATCCGCCACTCCGGCGCGCCGTCGATCTCGGCCGCCTCGAACAGCTCGTCGGGCAGCTGCAGGATGAACTGACGCATCAGGAACACCGCCTGCGAGTTCGCCAGGGTCGGCACGATCAGGCCCCAGTAGCTGTCCACCCAGTCGAGCTGGGCGACCAGGATGTACGACGGGATCAGCGTCGCCTGGAACGGCACCATCAAGGTCGCGATGAACGCCCAGAACATGATGTCTCGGCCGGGGAACTTCTTCTTCGCGAACGCGTACCCGGCCATCGCGGCGAACAGCAGCACGCAGACCACGGACACCAGCGAGTACAGCAGTGAGTTCAGGGCCCAGCGCGGGATGTCCGAGCTCGACAGCGTCCGGGAGAAGTTCTCCAGCGTGAAGTTGGCCGGGTTCAGCGCGTCCGGGAACGTCTGCCCGCTCGGCTGGGTGAATGCGACCAGCACCATCGCCGCGAACGGCACCACGGTGACGATCGCGGTCAGTACCAGCAGGGTCGGCAGGGTGAGCCGGGCCGCCGTACGGCGCCGTACCGGCGGGGAGTCGGCCACCGGGCGGACCGGCGGCCGATCGAGAACCTGGGCCATCTACTCGTCCCTCCCGACGAATCGGCGCTGCACGAGCGAGACGATCAGCACGATCAGGAACAGCACCAGACCGATCGCGCTGGCGTAGCCGAAGTCGAAGTACTTGAACCCGCTGTCGTACAGGAAGTAGACGAGCGAGTAGCTGGACCGCACCGGGCCGCCGCCGGTCATCACGAACATCGCGTCGAAGACCTGGAAGGCGCCGATGGTCTCGATCACCAGCACGAAGAACAGCACCGGCCGCAACTGCGGCAGCGTCACGTACCGGAATCGCTGCCAGGTGCCCGCGCCGTCGATCATCGCCGCCTCGAGGTACGACTTCGGCACCGCCTGCAGCCCGGCGAGCAGGATCAGCATCGAGTACCCGAAGCCCTTCCACGCCGACGTGACTGCGATCGACGGCAGCACGGTGCTCGACTGGCTGAGGAAGTCGACCGGACCGATCGAGAACAGGCCGAGGAAGGAGTTCAGCAGGCCGTCCTGCGCGTCGTAGATCCACCGCCAGATCACCGCGGCCAGCACGATGCTCGTCACGTACGGCAGGAAGAACACGCCGCGGAAGAAGCCACGCTGCCACACCGTCTGCTGCAGCAGGAGCGCGGTGCCGAGGGACAGCAGGACCGTCAGCGGAACGAAGATCAGCGTGTAGGTGACGGTGACCAGCAACGCCTCGTGGAACACCTTGTCCGACAGCAGCCGGGTGTAGTTGTCGAGCGCGATGAAGTCCCACTTGCCGCTGATCCGGTAATCGGTCAGCGAGAGCAGGAACGCCCCGATCGCGGGCAGGAACCGAAAAGCCAGGAACAGCACCAGCATCGGCGCCACGAACAGCAGGCCCACCCAGGGCCGGCGCCGCGGACCGCCGCGGGGACGGCGGGTCGCGGGTCCCGCCCGACCCGCGACCTCCGTCCCCACCGGCGCCGTAGGCGAATCGGTCAACGCTGCCTCGAGAGCAGTTCGTCGGCCTGCTTGGCGGCGTCGTCCAGGGCCTGCTGCGGCTGTTTCTTCCCGGTCAGGACGGCCTGGATCTCGGTGCTCAGCATCGACATCACCTGCCGCGCCGACGGGTTCGGCTCACCCGGTACGGCGAACTGCAAAGCGTCGCGGAACTTCGCCGCGTTCGGGTCCGAGGACTCGGCCTTGGCGTCCTTGCGCGGCGAGTAGAACCCGGACGCCGTGCTCAGCGCGTCCAGCTGCGCGGACTGCATCATGAACGACAGGAACTTCTTCGCGCCGTCGACGTTCTCCGATGCCGCGTTCACGACCAGACCGCCCGGCAGGCCGAAACCGACCTGCTTCTTGCCGGTCAGCGGTGACCCGAGCTCGACGTTCGCCGCGCCCCAGGTCTTCGTCACGGTCGCGACGTCGGCCGGCACGCTGGTCATCGCCATCGCGACCTGGCCCTTGCCGAACGGCGAGTCGGCGACCACGTTGCCCGCGGTCAGCGCGGTCTTCGGGATCGCGCCCTGGTCCCACAGGCTCTTCAGGAAGGTCAGCGCCTCCACGCCCGGGGCCTCGTTGAACTTGACGCTCTTGCCGTCGTCGGCGAACACCTTCCCGCCGGCCTGCCACAGCAGCGGGTAGAAGTTCAGGTTCAGCGTCGCCTCCGGCGAGGCGGAGTAGTCGAGCGTGGAGAACCCGGCGGCCTTCAGCTTCGGCGCGGCCGCCTTGATGTCATCCCAGGTGGCCGGCGGCGTGCTGATCCCGGCCTTGGCCAGGACGGCCTTGTTGTACATCGTCGTGGTGACGGTGTGGTAGATCGGGGCGCCGTACACCTTGCCCTCGACCGTCAGGCCCGGGATCGCGGCCGGCAGGAAGTTGTCCTTCTCCGGCTCGACCACGTCGTCGACCGGCTCCAGCGAGCCGCTCTTCACGTACTGCGGGATCTGGTCCGGGATCATCAGTAGAACGTCCGGCCCCTTCTTCCCGGAGAACGCGGCCGCGACCTTCTCCTCGCGGTTGGCCCACGGCTGGGCCTCGACCTTGAGGTCGACGTCGGTGTTGGCCGCCTCGAAGTCGGTCTCGACCTTCTTCCAGTACGCGTCACTGGCCGCCTGGTCGGCGATCACCGGGTACATCCAGAGCGTGACGCTCTTCTTCTCGGTGCCGGTGCCCGAGTCGTCACCCCCGCCGCACGAGCTGAGCGCGGCGGCGAGTACCAGTGCCGTGAGTGGTGCCGCGATGCGGCGGACGGTGGATTTCATCGCACCCCCTGGGTGTCCGGAGTCAGGGCCGGAAAGTGTCTGTCACCGAATAACGGTCTGGACCGAAAGTAGTCGGATGGAATTTCGGCTGTCAACGGCTGATATCAATCCGGAACAGCTCGGAGCCGGACGTCATCAGCAACTGGCGGTCTCCCCGGACGCCGAGCCGCCGGTGCGCGCGCTCCACGAACACGGTCGGCACCGCCTTCTTGCCCGGCGCGATCCGGTAGATCTTGTTCAGGTCGATGCTCACGTACACGGCCTCCTTGGTCGCGACGATGTCGCCGCTGGAGTTCGTGGCCCCGAGCGTGAAGGACTTCTTCAGCTTGCCGCTGTCGGGCGCCACCGCGAACACGGTCCGCCCGGCCACGCCCCAGAGCAGGCCGTCCGGCCCGATCGTGACCGCGGACACCGTCGCCCGGCCCGGTACCGGCACGGTTTCCCACAGTTTCTTCTGCTTGGCCACGTCCCACGCGAACACTGTGCCCGCTTCCCGGGTCGGCGGCGTGGTCGACAGGCCGCCGGCGATCGACGTACCGCCGTACACGATGCCGTTGCGCGAGGTGAGACCGAAGACGGATTCGTCCTGGACGACGTTGCGGTACTTCTCCGCGGTGTTCGTGGCCGGGTCGTAGATGACGAGCGCGCCGCCGAGCCGGTCGCCGTCCGGCACGGTGCCGATCGCGATCTTGCCGTTCACCTCGGTCAGCGCGCGGGCGCGGGTCTGCAGCAGGTCCGGCTTCAGGTTGAGCAGTTGCCTCGGGTTGTCCGGCGTACCGGGCGGGCCGGGGGAGTACTCCGGGCTGCTCCACGGCTGCGTGGTGTCGTAGGAGTAGAGCCGCGCTTCCGGGTATGCGCCGACCCACACCGTGCCGTCGGAGCCCTCGAGCAGCGCCTCCACCTGGGAGAAGCGGTTGAACTGCGCCTCTCCGGTCACCGGATCGACTACCGAGACGCCGCCGTTCAGGAATCCGCCGGCGTAGATCTTGTCCTTGCCGCCGGCCACCGACAGGATCTCGATCGGCTCCCGGCGGACCTTGGTCTGGAAGATCTCGGACTTGCCGGTCTGCGGGTTGTACCGGAACTCCTCGCCGCGCCACAGCGTGCCGACGACGCTGGTGCCCGGGTAGTCCGGGAGGTCCAGGTCGGCGTACCCGATCGAGCGGGCGTTCTGGATCCGGCCGGTGAACGTCAGGCCGGTGCCGGTCAGCGTCTTGGTGGCCGGGTCGTACTTCTTCAGCTCGCTGCTCTGGATCAGGTACAGCGAGCCGTCCGCGCCGATCGGCGAGATGTCCAGGCCGTGCGCGTTCGGGATCTCGTCGACCCAGGTCCGCGAGGCGATGTCCCAGACGTAGAGCGGGCCGGGGAACGCCGTACTGATCCGCGCGTACACGCGACCGCCGCGGGTGTTGAGGTCGTAGACGACCTTGTCGGACGGGTCGCCCAGACCGGGCGGCGACGGTACCTCGGTGATCGCGCCGGAGGCGGCGTCGACCTCCATGATGTGCGCGTCGGGCATCGTGCCGGCATACACCTTGCCGTCGGCGTAGTCGATGCTCTTCACGTACGTCTGGCCGGCCAGGACGGTGCCGTAGTCGCGGATCGACCCGGTGGTGTCGTCGTAGCGGAACACCTTCCCGTTCGGGTACGTACCGCCGTACACGTTGCCCTGGTCGTCGGTGGTGATCCGCCAGATGAAGGACTCGCTCGCGATCGGGCGGCCGAGGTCCTCGACGGCTCCGCCCGGGCGCAACCGGTACAGGTGGCCGTTGTTGTAGGTGCCGACGTAGATCGTGCCGTCCGGCGTCGCGGCCACCGCATAGCTGCCTTCGGCACCGGGCAATGCCAGTGAGAGCAGGCTTTCGCCGGTGGCCGGGTCGACGGCGTTCAGGTACGCCGGACTGCCGGTGGACACGTTCCAGATCGCGGTCTTGCCGTTCGGGCCAGGGGCGACGGTGCCTCCGATCAGCAGTACGTCGGACAGCGGCGTACCGAGGGAGACGACCGTGCCGACGGGTGGCCGTGGGCCGGCTTCGGCGGGTGTGGTCAAGGTGGCGACGAGCAGAGCGGTGAGGGCCAGTGCGAGAAGTGAGCGGACTGATCGCATGCGATGTGCCTCCGGGGTGCCGTATTTACGGTCCTGTCCGAAAGTACAGCCCTCGCGATGTGGGCAAGTCAACGGCTCGGCAAAATTTGCCAGTAGTGGCAACACGCGGTCCGGTTACGGCCTCGGCCGTTAAAAGCCGGCCGCCCGCCGGATCAGCGCCGTGGCAGCGCCGCGAGCAGGTTGTCGAGAGTTCCCCGGGTGGCGGCGAAGTAGCTGTTCTCGCGATGCAGGGCGTGGTGGAACGCGGCCAGCTCGGCGGGCGAGATGGTGTTCGAGAACGTGCTGATCTCGGTCAGGTCGAGCCGCCGGTTGAACAGGTGGACGGTGTCGCGCCAGCGGTGCAACTGGTTGACCAGGTCCGCGTCGCGATGCAGTCCGAGGGCGCCGGAGACCAGTGCGAGATCGACCGCAGACACCACCAGTCGCGGGTAGACCTGGCGGGAGTTCGGTGCGTCCGGCGAGAAGCGTTCGTCGTTGAGCAGCCGTCGGTTCTCGTACAGTTCGTCGGCGACGGCGCGCAGTACTTCGGTACGGCGTTCCGCCTCGGCCGTCAGCCGCTCGACGAAGATGCCGGTCAGCCCGGCGACCAGCGTCAGCGAGTTCACGGCCGGCTCCCAGCGCGAGTTCTCCGGCCAGCAGAACCAGATCACGCCGGGCACGAACGCCGGCGCGAGCAGACCGTACGCCGCGACGCTGACAACGGTCCGCAGGCTCGGACGAATCACGTCGACCAGATGATGGCCGGGGCGATGGTGTTTCCCGCGGGTGATCGGGGTGTGGGGTTGTTGGAGCCGCATTTGTGGAGGGTTTTCCCGCGTATGGCGGGCAATAGCCTCCAGTGTCGTGCGGAAAACTCTCCTAGGACAGTTTTCCGCGCGCGGCGAGCGGGGATGGTGTGACGTGGTGGCGTGGGGGTGCGGTGTGGTCGTAGGGGCTTCGGGGTTTTCGCCGCACGGTGGGTTCACCCATCGTGTTGTGGGTTCCGTACCCTTCACACGGGTCAGGAACCCACAACACCGGGGGGGCAACCATCGGGTGGGACCGCGCGCGGCGTCCAACGCGG
>NZ_JBEZFT010000092.1:0-29766 GCF_040649595.1 Kribbella sp. NPDC048915
GCAACAACTACAAGATCACCCACACCATCCACATCCACGACGGTTGACAACCACACCCCAGCCCTAACTGAGCGGCATTGGGGGCAACCCTCCAGTTCAAGCGGCAGGCTGCGGATCGGCTGTCCGCGGCCCGCGTGGCTGGTGGGGTTGCTGGGGCTGGTGGGGGAGGATGTACGGCGACTGGGAGGGGTGAGGCTCCGGATGATGGGGCGGTCGCATGCGTTGTCGGGGTGGTGCGCCGGGCTGGCGGTCGCGCCCCTGATCGGGCTGACCACGGTGGCCGAGGTGGTGCCGTTCGCGGCCGCCACCGCCGGATACGCACTGGTGCCGGACCTGGACCACCCGGGCGCGTCGGCTTCGCGGCTGCTCGGCCCGGTGACGCGACTGGTGTCGGCGGCGGTACGGGCGTTCTCGGGTGTCCTCTACACCGTCACCAAAGGCCCGCGGGACGAGAAGAGTACGGGCAAGCACCGGCATGCGACGCACACGCTCGTCGTCGCCATCCTGCTCGGCATGCTCGCCGCCGGCCTCGGTGACCGAGGCAAATGGGCCGTGCTGGCGGTTGCGGTCGCCGGACTGGTCCTCGCCGCCGACGTACTGGGCGATTGGATCGTCGGCGCGGTGCTCGCGGCGACGGCCTGGTCGGTGGCCAGCACCACGGGAGCCGGCACCGCCCTGCCCGGGACGGCGGCGGCCGACGCCTTACATGCGGGCCTCTCGCAGATCGGCGGCTGGATAGGTGCCGCGGTGACAGTCGGCATGTTCGTGCACTGCCTCGGCGACAGCCTCACGCGCTCCGGCTGCCCGTGGCTCTGGCCGCTGCCGATCCGCGGCGAGACCTGGTACGAACTCCGCCTCCCGAAGCCGCTGCGCTTCCGGACCGGGCACTGGTTCGAGCAGGCGGTGATCGTGCCGGTGCTGACGATCGGCGCCGTACTGCTGCTGCCCGGCGGGATCCAGGTGGTCGAGCGGCTCTTCGACGCGACCAGCATCTGGCTCGCCGGTCGCAGCTAAATCGGCCCGGATCAGGGCCTGACGGAGTCCTGGTACGGCCCGGTGAGGTACGACGGGGTGCCCTTGGCCTCGAGTGCTGCCGCGAACCGCCGGATGTTGCGGTCGCTCGGCCACGCCTCCCAGAAGAACAGTGGTAGCGCGAGCGCGGCGCCGATCAGCGTGATCCAGTAACTGCCGGCCACGAAGGACAACGTGACGGACAGCAGGAACACCGCCTCGCAGACCGCGAACCGCGTGAACGTCGACGCGGTGAACCGGCGCCAGGACTCCGTGGCGACCTCCGCGGCGGGACGGTTCGAGTATTCGAGCGGGGGGGTGCGGAAGCCGGCGAACTCGCAGACCGTGTAGGCGCCGGCCGCGGCGGCCAGTACCACCAACGGCGGCCAGCCGGCCGGAAACTCGCCGATGCCGTCGTCGGCGGCGAGCACGAACCAGAGAACCAGCGTCACGAGCGGGATCGCGCCGGCCATCGTCGCGCAGATCATCGTCAGGGTCATCCGGGCGTTCGGAGTGGCCGGGGTGGCAGAAGGTGTCGACACGCGGATGAGACTAAGGCATCACCGTGGCATCGATTTGTCTACAGAGAGTACATTCGCCCTCACGAAGAGTATTTGCAGAACTTTTTCCGGACTTTTTTGCCAGAAGCTGTAACGCCTACCGGGTGCCGCCCGATATGCCGAGTGAGCCTGGTGGCTGCCCGGACCCCCGAGCGGACAGCCACCAGGCCTACCCATTTCTTGAGGGGGCGGGAGCGGTAATCTGAGGCCCATGTCCTCGCCAGCATCCACGCCCTCGCCGACGTCGGCGGCACTGCCGTTCGGCCGCCTGACGACCGCGATGATCACGCCCTTCCGGGCCGACGGTTCTCTCGACCTGGACGCCGCCCAGAAGGTCGCGGCCCACCTCGTCGCCGGCGGCAACGACGCCCTGGTGCTGAACGGCACCACCGGCGAGGCGCCGACCACGTCGGACGACGAGAAGGTGCAGATCATCCGCGCCGTCCGCGAGGCCGTCGGGGACGGCGTCAAGCTGGTCGCCGGTGTCGGCACCAACGACACCGCGCACACCGTCGAGTGCGCCCGCCAGGCCGAGGCCGCCGGCGCGGACGGTCTGCTCGTCGTCACGCCGTACTACAACAAGCCCCCGCAGGAAGGTCTGCGCGCGCACTTCACCGCCGTCGCCGACGCCACCGGCCTGCCGAACATGTTGTACGACATCCCCGGCCGGGCCGGCGTCGAGATCAAGACCGACACCCTGATCGCGCTCGCCGAGCACCCGCGGATCGTCGCGGTGAAGGACGCCAAGGGCGACATCGCCGGGACCACCAAGGTGCTGGCGAACACCGATCTGTTCTACTACTGCGGTGCCGACGAGCTGAACCTCGCCTCCCTGGCGGTCGGCGCGGTCGGCATCGCGAGCGTGGTCGCCCACGTCGCGAGCCGGGAGTACCGGCAGCTGATCGACGCCGTGGTGGCCGGCGACCTCGCCACCGCACAGCAGATCGACCGACGGCTGGTGCCCGCCGTCGAGGCGATCATGACCAGAACCCAGGGCGCCATCATGGTGAAGGCCGCGCTCAAGCTGGCCGGTGTCATCGAACACGCGACACTTCGGTCGCCGTTGGTTGCGGCGACGGCCGAGCAAGTGGACTGGCTCACCACCGACCTCAAGACGGCAGGACTGATTGCATGAGCCATCCCCACCCAGATCTCCCCGCGCCCGGACCGCTCGCTCCGGGCGCTTTGCGGGTCATCCCGCTCGGCGGCCTCGGCGAGGTCGGCCGGAACATGACCGTGTTCGAGTACGACGGCAAACTGCTCGTCGTCGACTGCGGTGTGCTGTTCCCGGACGAGAACCAGCCCGGCGTGGACCTGATCCTGCCGGACTTCGAGCCGATCCGGGACCGCCTCGACGACATCGTCGCGGTGATCCTGACGCACGGCCACGAGGACCACATCGGCGGCTTGCCCTACCTGCTGCGCGAGCGAGGTGACATCCCGGTGGTGGGATCGCAGCTCACGCTCGCGCTGCTCGAGGGCAAGCTCCGCGAGCACCGGCACCGCAACGTGCCGCAGCAGGTCGTGGCCGAGGGTGAGAAGCTGCAGATGGGCCCGTTCGTCTGCGAGTTCGTCGCGGTGAACCACTCGATCCCGGACGCGCTCGCGGTCGCGATCAAGACGCCGGCCGGCACCGTGCTGCACACCGGCGACTTCAAGATGGACCAGTTGCCGCTGGACAACCGAATCACCGACCTGCGCGCGTTCGCCCGGCTCGGAGAGGAGGGCGTCGACCTGTTCATGGTCGACTCCACCAACTCCGAGGTCCCCGGCTTCACCACCCACGAGCGCGACATCGCTCCGGTGCTGGACCGGGTCTTCACCAAGGCAAAGACCCAGCGCATCATCGTCGCCTGTTTCGCCTCCCACGTGCACCGTGTCCAGCAGGTGATGGACGCCGCGGTGAAGCATCGCCGCAAGGTCGCGTACGTCGGCCGCTCGATGGTGCGGAACATGGGTGTCGCGCGCGACCTCGGGTTCTTGAACGTGCCCGGCGACACGTTGATCGACATGCGCGATCTCGACAACTACCCGCCGGAGCAGGTCGTGCTGGTGTCGACCGGTTCGCAGGGCGAGCCGATGTCGGCGCTGTCGCGGATCGCCGCCAACGACCACAACGTCGTCCAGCTGCAGCGCGGCGACACCGTCGTGCTGGCGTCTTCGCTGATCCCGGGCAACGAGAACTCGGTGTACCGGGTGATCAACGGCCTGATCCGGCACGGTGCGAACGTCGTCCACAAGGGCAACGCGCTCGTCCACGTGTCCGGGCACGCCAGCGCGGGCGAGTTGCTGTACTGCTACAACATCGTGAAGCCGCGCAACGTGATGCCGGTGCATGGCGAGGTCCGGCACCTGCACGCGAACGCCGATCTCGCGGTGCAGACCGGCGTACCGCGGGAGAACGTGGTCGTGGTCGAGGACGGCGTGGTCGTCGACCTGATCGAGCGCAAGGCCGTGGTGGCCGGCAAGGTCGACTGCGGGTACGTGTTCGTCGACGGCTCCACGGTCGGCGACATCACCGAGACCTCGCTGAAGGACCGCCGGATCCTCGGTGACGAGGGCTTCATCTCGGTGATCGCGGTGATGGACTCGGTGACCGGCAAGCTGACCGCCGGGCCGGAGATCCAGGCCCGCGGGTTCGCCGAGGACGACACCGTGTTCGACGACCTGAAGCCGCGGATCGAGGCCGAGATCGAGAAGGCCATCGGCGGCGGCGTCGACGACATGTACCAGCTGCAGCAGGTGATCCGGCGCGTCGTCGGCAAATGGGTCTCCGACACCCACCGCCGCCGACCGATGATCATTCCGGTCGTCGTCGAAAGCTGATCCGGAGCGCCCGGCCCCACGCCGCACCGCGCCGCGGTGCCGTGGAATCGGGCGCTCCGCTCTAGTAACCTTCGGCGCGAGTAGACCGAAGGGTGGGCCGGCGGATGAGTGTCAGCGGGGTGAACGGGACGGGTCAGCGTCGGCCCACGATGAAGGAGGTCGCCGCCCGGGCCGGGGTCGCGTTGAAGACCGTGTCCCGGGTGGTGAACGAGGAGCCGAACGTCAGCCCCGAGCTGACCGCCAAGGTGCAGGCGGCGATCAAGGAGCTGAACTACACCCCGAACGAGTCGGCCCGGATGCTGCGCCGCGGCAAGACCGGCACGATCGCGGTCGTCATCCGCGACATCGGCGACCCGTTCTTCGCCTCGCTCGGCCGCGCGGTCGAGCTGTGGGCGCGCTCGACCGGCTCCGTGGTGATGATCGGCCTGACCGACGAGGACCCGGAGCGGGAGCGCGAGGTCTGCCTGGAGTTCGTCGCGCGCCGCCCGGACGCACTGATCATGGCGCCCATCGGTGAGACCCAGGACTACCTGGCGCCGCATGTCGACGCCGGGATGGCCGTGGTCACGATCGACCGGCCCGCGCACGGCATCGAGGCGGACGCGGTCCTCGCCGACAACGCGGGCGGCATCGACCAGGCGATCGACCACCTGGTCCGCCAGGGTCATCGGCGGATCGCGTACCTCGGTGACGACGAGCGCATCTTCACCGCCCGCGAGCGGGTGGTGGCCTACCGGGCCGCGATGGCGCGACACGGCATCGGCGTCGACGAGGACCTGGTGCACCTGTCCGAGCCGACCACCGAAGGCATCGGCATCACGCTGTCCGCCGTACTCGATCGACCCGACCCGGCCACCGCGCTGCTGTCGGCGAACAACATGACGACCGCGGAGGTACTGCGCGGGCTCGCCGGCCGGCGTGATCGCGTCGCGCTGGTGTCGTTCGACGACCTCCAGCTCGGCGACCTGCTGAGCCCCGGCCTGACCGCGGTCGCCCAGTCCGCCGACGTGATGGCCCGGACCGCCATCCAGCTGATGACCGAGCGTCTCCCCGAACCCCACCGCCCCGGCCGCACCGTCCGCGTCCCGGTCAAGCTGACCATCCGCGGCTCCGGAGAGATCCCACCCGCCGGCTGAGGTTCGCCCGGTCTTCACCCCGGGCGACCGCACCTCCAGGTATGCAGAACCCGCCTGACGACGGCCGACACGCCGTCGGAAAGGGGCTTCTGCCTACCTGGAGATCCGCGCTTGTCGACCGGTTAGGTTTGGCGGCATGACCTATCCGGAGAGCCGCCGCGACGACGTGGTCGAGACGTTGCACGGGCACCAGATCGCTGATCCGTACCGCTGGCTGGAGGACCCTGACTCCGCCGAGACCAAGGACTGGGTCGACCGGCAGAACGCGTACACCGAAGCCGAACTCGCGACCTACTCCGAGCGCGCCTGGTTCCAGCACACGACGGCCGCCATCCTCGCCCGTCCGCGCGCCGGCGTCCCGGCGAAGAAGGCGGGCTGGTACTTCGTCGGCCGCAACGACGGTACGCAGGCCCAGGACGTCATCTACGTCGCCGACTCGCTCGACGAGTTGCTGTCCGGGGGCCGGGTGCTGATCGACCCGAACACGTTGTCCGCGGACGGTACGGACTCGCTCGGCACGTTCACCGTCAGCCCGGACGGCAAGTTCTTCGCGTACGGCATCAACGAGAGCGGCAGCGACTGGACGACGTTCCGGCTGCTCGACATCGCCTCGGGGACCCCGGTCGAGGACGAGGTTTCGGAAGCCAAGTTCTGCGCGGCGACCTGGCTTCCGGACGGCTCGGCGTACCTGTACCTGCACTACCCGGCGAGTGGACGCAGCGATGGCACCGAGACCGCGTCGCTGTCTGGTGGCCGGCTGATGCTGCATCGCGTCGGTACGCCGCAGTCCGACGACGAACTGGTGCTGAGCTTCCCCGCGCAGGACCAACTGTTCATCTCGCCGGAGGTGTCCGACGACGACCGCTATCTCGTCGTCCACATCACCAAGGGCACCGATCCCGCGACCCGGCTGTGGGTCTATCCGATCACCTCGGACGGGCTGGGGGAGCCGGCCAAGGTGGTGGACGAGTTCAAGGACGAGATCGCGTTCGTACGGATGTCCGGCGATCAACTGGTCCTGCGGACCGACCGGGACGCCTCGCGCGGCCGCGTCGTGCTGTCGACCCTGGACGGTGAGTTCACCGACCTCATCGGAGAAGGTGAGGCGACGCTGCAGGCGGTCCGCGGTACTGCGGGCGGGCTCGCCACGCTGACGCTCGTCGATGCGCAGCCGGTCCTGACGCTCTACAAGCTGGACGGGTCGGACGCACGCGTGGTCGACGTACCAGGCGGGGGCGTGGTCGGCCTCAACGCCGGACCGGAGTACGACGAGCTGTTCATCGGGTTGTCCACAACAACCGACCCCACGCTGTCGTACGTCGTCCACGCCGACACGGCCGAGGTACGCGCACTGCCGGAGCTGGTGCGTGGCTCTGGTGGGTTCACGCCGCCGCAGGTCACCGTGACGCGTCAGCGCGGACCAGTGCCCTACTTCCTGATCACCAGGTCCGACCTGGACTTCTCCGAGCCGCGCCCGACGCTCATGTGGGGGTACGGCGGGTTCCGCATCCCGATCCAGGCGGACTATCGGCCCGGCTGGCCGGCCTGGCTCGCGGCGGGCGGCGTACTGGTCATCACGAACCTGCGTGGTGGCGGCGAGTACGGCTCCGAGTGGCACGATGCCGGACGGCTCAAGAACAAGCAGAACGTCTTCGACGACTTCATCGGCGTCGCCGAGCACCTCGTCGAGACCGGCGTGACCACGCCGGCCCAGCTGGCGATTCACGGTCGGAGCAACGGCGGACTGCTCGTCGGTGCGGTGATGACGCAACGACCCGATCTGTTCGCGGTCGCCCTGCCCGGTGTGGGCGTGCTGGACATGCTGCGGTTCCACAAGTTCACCGTCGGGGCGGCGTGGGCGTCCGACTACGGTCTTCCGGACGATCCGGAGCAGTTCGAGGACCTGCTGGCGTACTCGCCGCTGCATCGCATCAGCGAGGGCACGGAGTACCCGGCGACGCTGGTCGTCACCGGGGACCACGACGATCGCGTGGTCCCGTTGCACAGCCACAAGTTCATCGCGGCACTGCAGCATGCCCAGTCCGGTCCGCAGCCCGTCTTGACCCGCATCGAGGTCAACACCGGCCATGGCTTCGGCAAGCCCGCCGCGATGGTCGCGGCGGAGTGGGCGGACCTGCTGGCGTTCGCTGCTCACCATGTAGGCCTTCAGCCTCCCGAGCAGTAGGAGGGCTGCGGCACCGGGGTCGTCACCAGATCCGCGGAGCCTCGAGGTCGCGGGGATCGTCCACCGGCTGACAGCCGTGGGCGTTCTCCGCGTACTCCCGGCGCGGACCGGTCGTGGCCAGCGTCCGTACGGCGGCGACCAGCCGGTCCACATGCTCGCGCGTCGTACCGAGGCCGAGGCTGGCGCGGACCGCCGTACCGTGCTCGGGGGAGTCGGCGAGCAGGTGGCCGACCAGCGGGTGCGCACAGAACTTCCCGTCGCGGACGCCGATGCCGTACTCCGCGCTCAGCGCCGCGGACACCAGCGTCGAGGTCAGACCGGTGATCGTGAAGCAGACGGTGCCCACGCGGTCGGCGTCCTCGCCGAAGATCGAGTACGTCGTGACGTTGTCGAGCTGGGCGAGCCCGGTGCGCAGGCGGGCCAGCAGGCTGCGCTCGTGCTGCTCGATGGCGTCGCGGTGCTTGGTGATCGCGGCACAGGCGCTGGCCAGTGCGATGGCGCCGATGACGTTGGGGGAGCCGCCCTCGTGCCGAGCCGGGCCGGTCGACCAGACGACGGAGTCATCGGTGACGGCGTGCGTCGCGCCACCGCCGTACAGGTACGGGTCGGCGGCGTCGAGCCAGTCGGAGCGACCGATCAGCGCACCGGCGCCGTACGGGGCGTACAGCTTGTGGCCGGACAACGCGACCCAGTCGACGTCCAGAGCGGTGATGTCGACCGGGCGGTGCGGGGCGAGCTGGGCAGCGTCGAGGCAGACCCGGGCGCCGTGTGCCTTGGCGACCTTGGCGATCTCGGCGACCGGGAAGATCTCGCCGGTGACGTTGGACGCTCCGGTCACCACGACCAGCCGCGGACCTTCGGGCGCCTCGCGCAGCGCGTCGGCAACCCGGGTCACGGCGTCGGTAGGGCTGGACGGCGCGGCGAGCCGCACGGTCCGCTCGGCCGGCCAGGGCAGCAGGGCGGCGTGGTGCTCGGACTCGAACACGATGACGGTGGCGTCGGCCGGCACAGCGTGGGCCAGCAGGTTGAGTGCGTCGGTGGTCTGCCGGGTGAAGATCACCTGGTCCTCGGCCCGGGCGCCGACGAACGCGTGCACTTCGGCGCGGGCCCGCTCGTACCACTGCGTGCTGATCCGCGAGGCGTATCCGTTGCCGCGGTGCACCGACGCGTACGACGGCAGCGCGGCCTCGACGCTCGCCCGGACGGACTCCAGACACGGGGCGCTCGCGCCGTGGTCGAAGTTCGCGTAGTCGGTGACGCGGCCGTCCGCGAGCGGGACGAGCAGGTCCGAACCGACAGTGGCCGGGATGGCGCCGGTGACCTGAGGGGCGATCGTCCGCCGCGGAGTCGTCGCACTGGCCGGCTCGAGAATGGACAGGATCGACATGATGCTGCTCCCAGAGAAGTCCGCACTTGCCGAGCGGGGTATCCGCACGGCCTGGTCTTCACCCGGGGCACCCCACCGCGGAGGAGGGTTGCCGGCCAGCAAGCCGGGGCTTCACGCTGGCGCTCATGACCTGCCGAGAACGGTAACGAACGGGCCACGACCGCCGCCAGTCGGTATCTCGTGATGTGAGATACATGAACGTATCGTGAGACTGCAACCAAGTGGTGGTCGTGGTGCGTCGGATCGGGCAGGAGGTGGTGGGGGATGTGGTGGAAGAAAGCCAGCTGTCCGGTCCGGCCGGTGGAGCAGCAGT
The DNA here is from genome assembly GCF_040649595.1 of Kribbella sp. NPDC048915. Lineage (NCBI taxonomy): Bacteria > Bacillati > Actinomycetota > Actinomycetes > Propionibacteriales > Kribbellaceae > Kribbella > Kribbella sp. NPDC048915. The sequence goes on from NZ_JBEZFT010000092.1 coordinate 9,419, forward strand.
GGATCGACGAAAACCTCGACTGGTACGTCGCCGAGTTCGGTGCGGACGTGCTGCGGCGGGAGGTGGTGCTTCCGGAGCGGTCGTTCCTGCCGGCCGGCTACACCGGCTCCGAGGACGACGTCCGGGAGTTGTTCGCAATCATGTGCGACCGCTTGGAGGTGCCGCCCGGCCGAGTCCGGCTGGACCTGCAGCCGGTCGAGACCGACGAGCTCCTCGAGAACCTGCCGATGTTCGAGTCCTCGTCGTCCGGGGCGGCCGCGCATTGGCAACGGCGGGACGGCGTGACGGTCGTGACCGTCGACATGGCGGACACGACGCAGCCGGTCGGGCTGATCGCGACCATGGCTCACGAGCTCGCACACCAGCGACTGCTCGGCGAGCAGCGCATCGACCCGGATCGCCGCGACGGCGAGCCGCTCACGGACCTGTTCACGGTGTTCTTCGGTTTCGGGATTTTCAACGCGAACGCGGCCTTCGAGTTCTATCGGACCGGGCGCCGGGGATACGGCACCCGCCGGCTCGGCTATCTGACCGAGGCGATGTACGGCTACGCGCTCGGCCGGTACGCCTGGCTGCGTGGCGAGCGTGAGCCCGACTGGGCGCGATACCTCGACACCAATCCGCGGGAGTGGATGAAACAAAGTGTGCGGTGGCTGGAGTCTGATGTTGGATAGTGGGATGCACGCCGAGTGGACTGCGCCGCAGGTCGACCGACCGGACGGCTCGCTGACTGCACCGGAACACGAGCTGTTGGCGGGCTATCTGCAGTTCTACCGGACCACGCTGCTCTACAAATGCGCCGGTCTGACCGCGGAGCAGCTCGCGACGCGGCCGTCACCGCCGTCGAACCTCTCACTGCTCGGACTGATCCGGCACCTCACCAAGGTCGAGCGCATCTGGTTCCGGATCCACCTCGCCGACGACCCGGCCGAGCCGCTGTTCGCGCCGGAGCTCGGCAAGGACGCGGACTTCGAGCTGATCGATCCGGCCGACGCGCAAGCGGCGTACGAGGGCCTGATCCACGAGTGGAAGCTCTCCGACGAGGCCGCGGCCGGCCGCTCGCTGGACGAGCGCTTCACGTTCAAGGACACCGAGTCGACGCTACGGATGATCTACATCCACCTGATCGGCGAGTACGCGCGGCACTGTGGCCACGCCGACTTCTTGCGGGAGCAGCTCGACGGCACCACGGGCGCGTAACACGACCCGTCGTACCCCTAAGCTGCCGCGATGCCGTTCCCCCTTGCCCATCCCGCGGCCGTCCTTCCACTGGTCCGCCGTCCGTTCGTGGCGTCGGCACTGGTGGCCGGTGCGGTCGCCCCGGACCTGCTGTACGTCGGCCCGCTGTACCAGATCGCGACGCAGTACATCCACGGCAACCTCACGCTGACGCTCACGCACAAGGTCACGTCGGCGCTCTGGCTGGACCCGTTGCTGGCGTTGTTACTGCTGCTCGTCTTCCACTTCGCGCTGCGGCGGCCGCTGGTGGCTCTGGCTCCACGAGGTCTGGCAGCGCGCCTGCCTGAGCCGAGTCGCGCGCCGGTGCTGTGGACCGTCGTTTCCGTCGTGGCCGGCGCGTTCACGCACGTGATCTGGGACGCCTTCACACACTGGGACGGGTACTTCGTCCGCCGCTTTCCCGGATTCTTCGGCGCTGAAGTGACGGCGGGCTGGGAGGTGAGCCGCGTCCTCCAGTACGTGAGCACGCTCGGCGGTTGTCTCGTCCTGGCGGTCTGGCTCCACCGCTGGTACCGGCGGACGTCGCCGTCCGCCGTCACGAGTGGAGTCCCGGCGTGGGTGCGGTACTTCGTGCTGGGCCTGGCGGTCGCCTTCGCCGCCGTGAGTGTTGCTGTCGAGCTCGGCCGGGTGGACGGTGCGTTCGCGGGTGAGACCGCCGTACGGCTGGTGCTGTCCGGTCTCGTGTCTGGCGCACTGATCGTTCTCGTGGGGTACGTCCTGGTGTGGCACCTGATCCGCTGGCGGCGGCGGTGGTGGGTGCGCCGTGACGCGACGGATGGGGCGGCGTGATCGGCGTGTGACACATGGGACTCGTGGGGTCATCGGGGTAGCCTGAGACCATGGCGACCCGCACGTCTTCCCCGGCGCGGGCGCAGAAATCGGCAGCCAAACGGCCGAGCACGGCCCGTTCGGCGGCCGGTGGACGCTCCCGTCCGTCAGGCGCCCAGAAGCGAGGGCAGAGCGCGAAGCGCGGTGGTTCCACCGCCGCGCGGACCAGCACGCCCCGAAACAGCGGACCGGGCCCGTTCGCGGCCGCCATGCTCGCGCTCGGCCGCGGGGTGGTGAAGGTGTGGATCGGCATCGCGCACCTGCTTGGCGGCATGGTGCGGGGGATCGGGCACAGCGCCCGCGACCTGGAGCCGGAGCACCGCCGGGACGGCGCCGGCCTGTTCCTGATCGGCCTGGCGGTCGTGGTGGCCGCCGCGATCTGGTGGGACCTGCCCGGCTCGGTCGGCGACGGCATCCGCACCGTCGTCGGCGGCAGCATCGGCCTGCTCGGCTGGGCGCTGCCGTTGATGCTCCTCGTCATCGCAGTCCGCACGCTGCGCCACCCCGACCGCAACGGCCCGGCCGGCCGGCAGGTGATCGGGTGGACCGCCGTGTGTCTCGGCGTTCTCGGCCTGATCCACATCGCCAACGGACTGCCCCGGCCGAGCAACCCGGCCGACGGTCCGCTGCGCGACGCCGGCGGCGCGATCGGGTACTTCGTCTCGTCGTTCCTGTCCGACCTGCTCACGCAGTACGTCGCGGCGCCGCTGCTCGTGCTGCTGTCGATCTTCGGCGCGCTGGTCGTCACCGGTACGCCGGTGTACACGATCCCGCTGCGGTTCCGCGCGGCGTTCGACGTACTGATGGGCCGCACCGAGCTGCCCGAGGACGCGCCGTCGGTCAAGGAAGCTGCCGCGACCGACGACACCGTCCGCCTGACCCGCAAGCAGCGACGCGCGAAGGCGGAGCTCGACGAGGACGGCGAGCCGACGGTCAAGCCGTACGACTCACCGGTGCTCGCGGACACGCCGAAACGCGGCCGCAAGTCGAAGGCGCCCGCTGCCGAGGAGCCGTACGACGTCGACAGCGCCGCCGACAGCGCCGTCGACGCCGCCGGGCCGGTTGTCGAGCCGTCCTCCTTTGAGCCGCCGGCGCCGGCCAAGCCTTCCTCGCCGCCCGAGCCGCCGCCGCACACGCCGCTGCCGCAGCGGGTCGAGCAGCTCAGTTTGTCCGGCGACATCACCTACACGCTGCCCGACGGGCAGATCCTCAAGCCCGGCTCGGTGCACAAGGCGCGGACCAAGGCCTCCGACGCGGTGGTCGACCGGCTCACCGAGGTGTTCGAGCAGTTCGGCATCGACGCGCAGGTCACCGGGTACACCCGCGGCCCGACCGTCACGCGGTACGAGGTCGAGCTCGGCTCGGCGGTGAAGGTCGAGAAGGTCACCGCGCTGTCGAAGAACATCGCCTACGCCGTCGCGTCGGCCGACGTGCGGATCCTGTCGCCGATCCCGGGCAAGTCCGCGATCGGTATCGAGATCCCGAACACCGACAAGGAGACGGTCAGCCTCGGCGACGTCATCCGCTCGGCGAGCGCGCGCAACGACCACCACCCGATGGTGGCCGGCCTCGGCAAGGACGTCGAAGGCGGCTTCGTGGTCGCGAACATGGCGAAGATGCCGCACCTGCTGGTCGCCGGTGCGACCGGCTCGGGCAAGTCGTCGTTCGTCAACTCGCTGATCACGTCGATCCTGATGCGCGCCACACCCGACGAGGTGCGGATGATCCTGGTCGACCCGAAGCGGGTCGAGCTGAACAACTACGAGGGCATCCCGCACCTGATCACGCCGATCATCACCAACGCGAAGAAGGCCGCCGAGGCGCTGCAGTGGGTCGTCCGCGAGATGGACATGCGGTACGACGACCTCGCGGCGTTCGGGTTCCGCCACGTCGACGACTTCAACAAGGCGGTGCGCGGCGGGAAGGTGAAACCGCCACCCGGTTCCGAGCGGGTGCTCTCGCCGTACCCGTACCTGCTGGTGATCGTCGACGAGCTCGCCGACCTCATGATGGTCGCGCCCCGCGACGTCGAGGACTCGATCGTCCGCATCACCCAGCTGGCCCGCGCCGCCGGCATCCACCTGGTGCTGGCCACGCAGCGACCGTCCGTCGACGTCGTCACCGGACTGATCAAGGCGAACGTGCCCTCGCGGCTCGCGTTCGCGACGTCCTCGCTGGCCGACAGCCGGGTCATCCTCGACCAGCCGGGTGCGGAGAAGCTGGTCGGTCAGGGCGACGGGCTGTTCCTGCCGATGGGCGCGAGCAAGCCGATGCGAATCCAGGGGTCCTGGGTCGACGAGGCCGAGATCCGCGCCGTGGTCGAGCACTGCAAGGAGCAGCTGCAGCCGACGTACCGTGAGGACGTGACGGCGCCGGCCGGACCGAGCAAGGAACTCGACGACGAGATCGGCGACGACCTCGACCTGGTGGTGCAGGCCGCCGAACTGATTGTTTCCACCCAGTTCGGCTCGACGTCGATGCTGCAGCGTAAGCTCCGCGTCGGTTTCGCCAAGGCCGGCCGGCTGATGGACATCCTGGAGAGCCGCGGCGTCGTCGGTCCCAGTGAGGGATCCAAGGCCAGGGACGTCCTGGTCAAACCGGATGATCTAGAGGACTTCATCAGCACCCTCCGAGGAGAGTGAGACCGTTGACCGCCGCGAGCGCACTGCCCAGGCAGGAACGATTCGACGTCGACCCCGAGCCCACGCCGTTCACGGTTCGCGCCTCCCAGAAGGTGCACGGCGGTCTCGCGATCGGCGCGGCACTCGTAGCTATCGGTTTCGCAGCATCCGGGTCCGCAACGCCGACCGGCGTATTACGCTGGATAGCGGCGGGCGCTTTCGCCGTACTCGCGGTGGTTTGCGCCCGCGCGCTGACAGTGGGGGACATGCTGGTGGCCGACGATGTGGGGATTCGGCTGCGCATCGGCAGCGAATGGGTGGGTACTCGGTGGGAAGACATCGAAGAGGTGACGGTGCTGCAGCGCCGACATCCGCTCGACGACGGGCGGATCGCGGTGCATCTGCAGGATCCCGGACCGGTGCTCGGCGCGATGCCGAGTTCGGCCCGCAAGAAGACCGACGCCAACCGGCGCCTGACCGGGTCCTCGCTGGCTGTACCGTTCGGGTTGACGGCGCGGCCGTCCGATTCCGAAGTGGTGCAGGCCTTGCACATGCTGGCCGATGCCAGGTGTCCGGTCAGGGAACAACTCTGATTCGTCCGTGACCCGGTGGCGCGTGCACCGTTGAGTAAGGGTCTGCGGCTCGGCCGTCGGCGTGGGGCTCGGCCTCGAATCCGGTCGGACGAACTGAGAGGATGGTGGGGACGTGAGCATCGGCACCGATCTCACGGCGGCTCGCGAGCGGGCCGGCATGACGATCGAGCAGCTGAGCGCCGCGACCCGGATCAGGACCGGGCTGCTGATCGCCATGGAGGCCGACGACTTCTCCCGCTGCGGCGGGAACTTCTATGCCCGCGGGCATATTCGCGCGATCGCTCGCGTGGTCAAGGCCGATCCCGCTCCGCTGCTCGCCGCCTTCGACGCCGAACACGGCGTCGAAGAGGAAAAAAGCCGCCGTGAGGAACGCGCCGCAGTCAAGGCGCCCACCCTGCATCCGGCCCGCCCGCGCTGGGCCGTCGTGGTCGGCGCGATCCTGGTCAGCCTGATGGGCTGGGGGATGGTGCGGCTGTTCACGCTGCCCAGCGACATCGAGGCGAACGCGTCGAAGACCGCGACCGCCACGGCGACCGTCACCACACCCGTTCCGAAGCCGACGCCGCAGCCCAGCAGCACGCCGTCGAAGAAGCCCTCGTCGACCAAGCCGCCCGTACTGCGGACCCGGCTGACGCTGACCGCGAAGAACAACGGCACCTATCTGACGGTCCGCGACAAGAAGAACCGCCGGCTGTTCCAGGGCCGCCTCGGGCCCGGTATCGCGCAGTCGGTGACGAGCTCCGGGGACATCCGAGTCACGGTCGGCAACCCGGCCAATCTGGTCGTCGTCCTGAACGGCAAGCAGCTGCAGACCAAGCTCTACCGGTTCACCGCGCACCCGAACGGCACGCTGACCAAGACAGCGAGCGGTTCCTGAGGTTCCTGGGCCCTGCGGTCCCTGAGTTCGGCTGTGACTTCGGTCCTGGGTTAGGTGGGGACACGCCCGGCGCGTCATACTCGTGGGGATGACTACGCAACCCACCACCGTCGCCCTGGTCACGTTGGGCTGTGCCCGCAACGATGTCGACTCCGAGGAGTTGGCCGGACGGCTCGAAGCCGGCGGCTTCCGCCTCGTCGACGACGCCGCCGAGGCGGACACGGTGGTGGTGAACACCTGCGGCTTCGTCGAAGCCGCCAAGAAGGACTCCGTCGACACGCTGCTCGCGGCCGCTGATTACAAGGAATCCGGCCGCACCCAGGCCGTCGTCGCGGTCGGCTGCCTCGCCGAACGGTACGGCGAACAACTCGCCGAAGCCCTCCCGGAAACCGACGCCGTGCTGAGCTTCGACGACTACACCGACATCTCCGACCGCCTCCGCAGCATCCTCAGCGGCGCCAAGCACCAACCCCACGTCCCCCGAGACCGGCGCAAACTCCTCCCGCTCTCCCCAGCCGACCGCCAGACCGCCCACGTCCCAGTACCTGGCCACGGCACGTCCGTCGCCCCCGCGTCCGACGCATTGGCCAACACGGCATCAGCCAAAGCGGCATCAGCCAACACCACGCCCGCCGAGGCCGCACCCGCCGAGGCCGCACCCGCCGACGCCGCACCTGGCGCGCTGTCCAGCACACCCGCCGACACCGCGACCGCTGACGCGCCTGAGGGGACCGCTCCCGCACCTACCGCCGCCGCAGGAACTGTGCTGGGTGACCACATCCCCGAGCAGCTCCGGCCGACCGGAGCGGCCCCCGCTGGGTCCGCAGGTGGTCTGAAGGGCCGCTTCGTCACCGGCGCGCCGGAAGAGCTGAAGATCGACGCGCCCGACCTGTCCACCGCCCCGGCCAGCGGCCCTCGCGTCATGCGCCGGCGCCTCGACGGCGGCCCGATGGCCCCGCTCAAGCTCGCGTCCGGCTGCGACCGCCGGTGCGCGTTCTGCGCGATCCCGATGTTCCGCGGCGCGTTCCTGTCCCGCCGCCCGGCCGAGGTCCTCCGCGAGGCCGAGTGGCTCGCCGAGAACGGCGTCCGCGAACTCTTCCTGGTCTCCGAGAACTCGACCTCCTACGGCAAGGACCTCGGCGACCTCCGCCTGCTCGAGACCCTGGTCGGCGAGATCGCCCAGGTCGAGGGCATCACCCGCGTCCGCGTCTCGTACCTGCAACCAGCAGAAATGCGTCCGACCCTGATCGCTGCGATGACGGACACCCCCGGCGTGGTCCCGTACTTCGACCTGTCCTTCCAGCACGCCTCCGGCCCGCTCCTGCGCCGCATGCGCCGCTTCGGCGACTCCGAGCGCTTCCTCGAGCTGATCGCGCAGGTCCGCGCCGCCGCCCCGACCGCGGGCATTCGCAGCAACGTCATCGTCGGCTTCCCGGGGGAGACCGAGGAAGACGTCGACATCCTCTGCGACTTCCTGTCCCGCGCCGGACTCGACGCGATCGGCGTCTTCGGGTACTCCGACGAGGACGGCACCGAGGCCGAGACGTACGACGGCAAACTCGACGAAGACACCATCGCCGCCCGCCTGGACCGCGTCACCCGCCTCGCCGAGGACCTGACTTCCGCGCGTGCCGAGTCGCGTATCGGCGAACTGGTCGAGGTGCTCGTCGAGTCGCTCGACCGGGACGAGGCCGACGGCTCCGCGGAAGGCCGCGCCGCGCACCAGGGTCCCGAGGTGGACGGGATCACCACGCTGACCGGCCTCCCGAACGACGTACGGGTGGGTGATCTGGTGTCCGCGAAGGTGGTCGCGAGCGACGGAGTCGACCTGATCGCCGAGTTCGCGGCGCTCGTGGAGGCCCCAAGCGGCCGTCCGGCAGTTAACCTGACCGCGTGACCGGTTCCCCGACCAACCCGGCGCCGCGCGCTGCCGGCGGACGTCTCCACGCGCCCAGCGCGTGGAACGTACCCAACGCGCTCACGGTCCTGCGGCTGGTCCTGGTCCCGCTGTTCGTCTGGCTACTGCTCCGCAACGGCGGCTTCGTCACCGGCGACCGTCTGCTCGCCACCGCGGCGTTCGTCGTCGCCATCGTCACCGACCGCTTCGACGGCGACATCGCCCGGCGCTGGAACCTGGTCACGAACTTCGGCAAGATCGCCGACCCGATCGCCGACAAGGCCCTCACCGGCGCCGCCTTCATCGCTCTGTCCTACCTGGGTGAACTGCCCTGGTGGGTCACCGTCGTCGTCCTGGTCCGCGAATGGGGCGTCACCGCCCTCCGGTTCTGGGTGATCCGCCACGGCGTCATGCCCGCGAGTCGAGGCGGCAAACTCAAGACGGTCCTCCAGGCGATCGCCCTAGGCCTCTACTTGCTCCCGTGGCAGGACAACCCTCTCCTCCACTGGCCGGCCGTCATCATCATGTCCGCCGCGGTCCTGGTAACCCTTGTCACCGGCCTCGACTACCTCTTCCGAGCCCTCCGGCTTAGAGCCGCCGCCAAACGCCCCCTCCCATAACCCCGCTCCCATCTGGGTGAGCGCCGGGCAGGTGCCGGAGTAGGCGTGAGTGTGCCGGCCGTCTGCGTGAGTGCAGTGGCTTCTCGGTGGGCTGTGTGTCGGGTGGATGTGGGTGAGCCCGCCACCGGCGTGAGTGCCGTGGGCTAGGCGTCAGGGGCCTACGAACCGGCCAGCCAGGCGAGCATTTCGCCGCGGAGCCAGCAGCGGCCGACCGAGGCGGCGTGGAAGGACGCGTGCTGGAACACACCCACGCCGAGGATGCTGTGCCCGGACGCTTTCCGATCCCCGAACGTCGGAACGCCCGGCGCGACCCCCACACCTTCGACCGACAACCATGTGACAGGCCGTCGCGTAGCCGCCTCGTCGAGCCGCTGCAGGAACCGCAACCGCTGCTCGAGATCCAGCCCCGAGAGCGTCCACGTGGTGATCACCACCGGCAGGACGTCCTCAGGCACCGCCGCGATGGCCTCCGGGAGCCCGTCCACCATCCCGTCGGTCACCAGCATCGGGGGAGCGGACTGAGCCAACGCCAACTCCGCTTCGAGCCGAGCCGCACGCTCCACCTGATCCGGTGGCACACACGCCCGCAACCATCGCATCTCGTCCGGATCACCCAAGTCCACCGGGTCGTCAGCAACCAGAACCCGCGCCGCCACCTCCGGCATCGCCACCGACGGCAACCGCCCGTCACCCACCACCGACGCCGAGACCTGTACCCCCGAATCCGAGTCACCCAGCGACTGCCCGTTCCCGTACGCGATCCCCACCCGATCAACCACCAGGTTCAACCCAGCCGGCCGCCCCATATCGATCAAACCAACAGCACCCGCTCCGACCCGCCGCGCCACCTCCGCCACCAGCGGATACACAAGGGCATGCCGCCCGCCCTCATCCCCAAGCACCCTCCGCCTCACCACGCCCGCAAGTCCCTCAACCCCCACCCGCCGCACCACGTCAACAGCCGCAGCCCCCACGCGCGCCCCGGTTCCCACACCCGCCCCGGCCTCCGCGCCTGTTCCGGCCCCCGTGTCAGCCCAGGCCTCCGCGTCTGTGCCGACCCGGGCGTCTGTGCCGTGCCGCGCGCCGGCGACCGCTGTGCCTGCGCCTGTCGGCCAGTCAGCGCGGGCGCTGCTCGGCGGGCTAGTTGCGGAGGCGGTGGCGCGGGTCAGGGCTTCTGCCAGGTCGGGCGCCTCGCCGGAAAGGGCCAGGTAATGCAGAGCAGCCAGGACGACTGACGGGTGCCGACTCCGGGCAGGCGCGCTCTCGATGACTCGCACAGCCTCGGAGGACTCACTCAACGCACTGGCGATCTGCGCGTACACCGGGGAGACCTTCGGTCCGTCAACCTCCGCGAAGCGCCGGAACACGTCCGCCACAGTCCTCTTGCGACCAGCACGCCCTGCTCTCCCACCGCCCGCTCCCGCCATCCGCCCGAGTTTAGTCTCGCCCTGAGCCACCACCCCGGTGATCAACCCACCTGGCCGCCTCGGTGGGTACAAGAAGATTTGATGGTGAGGTGGTGTTGAGTTGTCGGGTGGTATCCGTGGGCGAGTGGAGGGTGGACGTGGCGGGATCGGAAGTTGAGGCGGCGGTTCGGCGGTTGGTCGGGCTGTTGATGGAACGGCGCGTGACGCTGGCCACCGCTGAGTCGTTGACGGGTGGGATGGTCGGGGCGGTTCTGACGGACGTACCGGGGGTGTCGGCGGTGTATCGCGGCGGCGTGGTCGTCTACGCGACCGATCTGAAGGCGACGCTCGCCGGCGTGCCGGACGACATCCTGGCGGCTGTGGGGCCGGTGCACCCGGACGCGGCCGCCGCCTTGGCACGGGGCGTGCGGGAGCGTCTGGGAGCCGATTACGGGCTCGCGACGACCGGTGTGGCCGGTCCGGATCCCCAGGCAGGCATCGAGGCGGGCACGGTGTACGTCGCCGCTGCCGGACCAAGCTCCGTGCAGGTACGGAAACTGCAACTGACGGGCGATCGGACGGCTGTCCGTGAGGGCAGCGTGCAGGCAGTTCTCGAACTCGGAGCAGAACTTCTGACGGAAGATCTCGACTGAACGGGGTGTTAGGACCAGCATGGGGACAGGTAAGGCAGACTGGCACGGCGCACCGAAGGTGGACATTGCAAGAAGTAGTGACCCAGCAACAGGTACCGTTGGTTCCTACGGCCGAGCTACCGTTCGAGTAGGGACGGCCGGACAGGCGGAAGGGAGAAACCTCATGGTGCTGGTTCGTGGCCTGCTGGGCGACGTGCTGCGGCGTAAGCGGCTGCGCCAGGGGCGCACTCTGCGCGAGGTGTCTGCCGACGCACGGGTCAGCCTCGGCTACCTGTCCGAGGTCGAGCGTGGACAGAAGGAAGCCTCGAGCGAGCTGCTCGCGGCGATCTGTATGGCCCTGGACGTGCCGCTGTCGGCCGTGTTCGCCGAAGTGAGCGAAGACCTGGCCCGCGAAGAGGCCCTGGTGCTGGCGCACCCCACGATCGAGACCGAGGTCGTCGCCTCCGCCGCCTGACCTGGACTTCATCGGGCACCTCCGTCCGGGCTGAAGCTGCCGCTGGGTGGCTGGATCAGGGCTGTCCGGGCCGGCCAGACGAGCTGCAGCGCCGGAAGGGGTGGCTGCCCTGGCTGGCGAAACAGCGAGTTGGCCGTGTACAGATGTGTCGCCGAGTCGGGGAACCGCAGCAGCTGAGCGGTCTGCGGTGGCGGAAAGAACCCCGACAGATCGTCTCCTTCGTCGAACACCGAACCGTCCATCACCGCCCAGGCGAGCGGCTTCAGCCCGAAGTACGCGAACGACGGCTCCGGCTCGAACACGATGATCTCGGGATGTTCGTACAGACTGAGGCCGAGCGTGTACCCGAAGGCAGGGTTCCGCGCGCCGTCGCCTTCGACGAACTGCATCGTCCAGCCGTAGGTCTGGATGTTCCGCTCGATCTGTCGCGCGTACTGCTCGTCAGTCAGGCCGCCGCACTGGTCGCACATCACCGTCTCCTCTCGCTCGAACAGGTGTTCGATTCGGCAGAGAAGGTATCCGTGTTCGGCTGCTCCGGAGCAGTTGTCCACAGGACAGTTCTCGCGATCCGCTGATTCGGTGCGGTCGCTCAGGCCTCAGGCTGGCACCTCGGGCACCAGTAGGTGACGCGCTCCTTCGTCGGCTCGCCCAGCATCTCGCTGCGAATCGTCGTACCGCAGCGTCGGCAGGGTTTGCCGGCCCGCTCGAACACCCATGAGCGCTGGCCGGGCCGGTCGATGCCGGTGCTGACCTGGGCGGCGTGCCGGACGTTGGCCTTCATCAGCTTGCGGCTCAGGTCCACTGCGGCCGGTATGTCGACGCTCGCGACCGGGCGCCGCGGATGCAGACCGAGCAGAAAGCAGACCTCGGTCTTGTAGAAGTTGCCGATTCCGGCCAGGTTGCGCTGATCCAGCAGCGCCTCGGCGACGGTTCGGTCCGGGGCCGACTCGAGGTTCGAGATTGCGGTCGCCCGGTCGAACGTCGGGGACAGCAGATCCGGCCCGAGATGGCCGACGACCGATTTCTCCTGATCGGTGGCGACCAGCTCGAGCACGGGCAGGCGATATCCCACCGCTGTCCACGGCTCGGTCTCCAAGACTGCGCGGATCTCATGGGCGGGACCGCCACGCCGGCGTTCACCGGGGCGGTACAGATGCCAGCTGCCCTCCATCCGGAAGTGGCTGTGCAGCGTCAGACCGCCGGAGATGCGCATCAGAATGTGCTTGCCGCGCGCAACCACCTCGATCAGCTCCCGACGGCTCAGATCTGTGGTGGCGAGCGACGGCACGCGGAAGTCCGTGCGAACGAGCTGCTGCCCCGCAAGGGCCTGGTTCAGCCGCTTGCAGGCTCTCCAGACGGTGTCGCCCTCGGGCATGTCAGGCCCGCAGCCGTAGACCGCGCGGTGTCGCGTGGAAGCCGGCCTTGGCCAGCGCGTCGCCGAACGCGGTGTGCCGGACCTGCTCGCCGTCGGCCTTCTCGACACTGAGCTTGCCGAGCTGCCCGTCCCGGATCGACAACGCCAGCGCGTCGACGGCCGGCTGCAGCAGATCTGGGTCCTCGGTGAAACTCAGCACGGTCCGGCCGCCGCGCTCGACGTACACGATCAGCTGCCCGTCGACCATCACCACCAGGGCGCCGGCCTTCCTCCCTGGACGATGGCCGCCCGCGTTGTCGCGTTCCGGCCAGGGGAGCGCGGCGCCGTACGGGTTGGCCGGGTCCGACGCGGCCAGTACGACGGCGCGCGCGGTCAACTCCTCGCCCTTTCGGCCGGCACCACCCCGCGAAGGACCGAATCGCCCAGGCGGACCGAAAGGACCGTCGGGCTCAGGCGAACCCGGCAGCTCGGCGAGCGCCCGCAACCGATCGACAGCTCCTGGCAGCGCGAACTGCGCAGCACCGAGCCCCGCGACGAAGTACCCGCGCCGGCACCGGCCGGACTCCTCGAACGCACTCAGAACCTTGTAGATCGCCGCGAACCCGCCAGGCGTCCGTTCCGTGATCACCGAACCCCGCGTCACGATGCCGTAGCGATCCAGCAGCGCCTCAGCCGCGGCATGCGCACGGCGAGTCGCATCCGAGCTGCGCTCCGGAAGCAGCGACCAACGACCGCCCGCGGTCGGCGGCCCACTGCGAGCGGGCATCGCCGGACGCCCAGGGCGAACCGGCCGGCCGGGGCGCGCACGCGGTGTCGCGCGACGCGCCCGATGACTGCCGCGCCCGCCGCCGACGAGCGACCGGACCGGTGTGAGCGTGTCGTTCGTCAGGTGCCCCGCCCAGACGAGATCCCACAGCACGCCGACCAGCGTCTCGTCGTCGACCACACCGGCTCGGGACCCGACCGCGTCGCTCAGTTGGCGGAAGAAGAACGCGCCGCCTCCCGACAACGCCTCGAGCACAGCCTCATGGGTCTCACCGAGATCAAAGGACGGATCCGGGTCCGGCAGCGTCAGATCGCAGGTATCGGCGAGATGCAATGAGACCCACCCGTCGGTCCCCGGCAGCGAACCCGACCCTGCCCACACCACTTCACCGGTCGCCGTCAGCTCGTCCAGCATAGACGGCTGGTACCCGGGCACGCGCGACGGCAGCACGATCGACTCGAGCGCCGACGCCGGCACCGCGCAACCTGCGAGTTGCTCGACCGCCCCGAGCAGTACGTCGTACCCGCGCCCGCGACTGCTGGTGATGCCTTGCCACGCCGGCAGGAAGCGCGCCAGCGCCGACGGATCGACCGGCTCGACCTCCTTGCGCAGCGCCGCCAGTGAACGCCGCCGCAGTAGCCGCAGCACCTCACTGTCACACCACTCGAGCGCGACACCACCGGGCAGGAACTCACCCTCGACGACACGACCGGCAGCACTCAGCCGCCGTAAAGCGTCCGTGACCACCGCGACACCGATCCCCAGGTGCGTTGCGAGATCGATCGCGCGGAACGGGCCGTGCGTTCGCGCATACCGCGACACCAGATCGCCGAGCGGATCGGCGACCGGCTCCGCGTGCGCCTCCGCAACACCTGGCGGCAGCGGCACGCCGAGCGCGTCGCGCAATCGCGCCACATCCTCGACGACAGCCCATCTGTGCTCGCCGGCGATCCGCACGCGGACCACGCGTCGCGCAGCCGCCAGCGAGGTCAGCCACGTCTCCGCATCCGCACCGTCGACGCAGCGCTGCGTTGCCTCCGACAACGACAACGGCCCGACGATCCGCAGTACGTCGAACAACCCTTCGGCATCGCGCGCGCGACGATCGTCCGCCAGGCGCTGCAGCTCCGCCTCGGTCCGCAGGACGACTTCCGCGTCGAGGAGCTCACGCAGCTCGGTCCGCCCGAGCAGCTCCGCCAGCAGGCTCTGGTCGAGCGCCAGCGCGGCGGCGCGCTTCTCGGCGAGCGGGCTGTCGCCCTCGTACATGAACGCGCCCACGTAGCCGAACAGCAGCGACTTGGCGAACGGTGATGCTTCCGGTGTCTCGACCTCGACGATGTTGATGCGCCGCTCGGTGATCCCGGTCAGCAGCTCCTTCAACGCCGGTAAGTCGTAGACGTCCTGCAGAACCTCGCGCAGGGTCTCGAGCACGATCGGGAACGAACCGAACTTGCTTGCCACGCTCAACAACTGCGACGCGCGCTGTCGCTGCTGCCACAGCGGTGAACGCCGTCCGGGGTTGCGCCGCGGAAGCAGCAACGCCCGCGCCGCGCACTCACGGAACCGGGCGGCGAACAGCGCCGATCCGCCGACCTCGTTGGTCACCAGATCCTCGATGTCCGCGGGATCGAACAGGACCAGGTCAGCGCCCGGCGGCGCCTCGTCGGTCTCCGGCAGACGCAGCACGATCCCGTCGTCGCCCGAGACCGACTGCGCGTCCATGCCGTAGCGATCCCGCAGGCGTGCCGCGATTGCCAGCGCCCACGGCCCGTGCACCTGACCGCCGTACGGCGAATGCACGCACACCCGCCAGTCGCCGAGCTCGTCGCGGAACCGCTCGACCACGATCGTCACATCGTCCGGCACTCGGCTGGTGGCCGCGCGCTGCTCGGCGAGGTAGGAGACAAGGTTGTTGGCGGCGTACTCGTCCAGGCCCGCGGTCCGGGCACGCTCGATCGCCTTGCCGGCCGGCAAGGACGCCATCTTGCGGACGAACGCACCGGTCGCGGCACCCAGCTCCGCGGGGCGACCCACCGCGTCGCCTTTCCAGAACGGCAGCCGGCCAGGTTGACCGGGGGCGGGGGAGACGAGCACGCGATCGTGCGTGATGTCTTCGATCCGCCAACTCGACGCGCCGAGGGTGAAGACGTCGCCGACGCGCGACTCGTACACCATCTCCTCGTCGAGCTCGCCCACGCGATGATTCGTCGACTCGCCGACCAGGAAGACGCCGAACAGACCGCGATCGGGGATCGTCCCGCCGCTCGTCACCGCGAGCCGCTGGGCGCCGGGCCGGCCGGAGATCTCACCGCTCACCCGGTCGAACACGATCCGCGGCCGCAACTCCGCGAACTCGTCGGACGGATAGCGGCCGGACAGCATGTCGAGCACACCGTCGTACGCCGACCTCGGCAGTGTCGCGAACGGCGCGCACCGGCGTACCAACGCGAAGAGATCGTCGGTGTGAATGGGCTCAAGGGCAACGATCGACACGATCTGCTGCGCGAGCACGTCGAGCGGGTTCGCCGGGATGTGCAGACTCTCGATCAGACCTTCGCGCATCCGCTGCACGACGACGGCCGTGTCGATCAGATCGCCGCGGAACTTCGGGAACAGGACGCCGCGCGACACCGCACCGACCTGGTGACCGGCACGGCCGACACGCTGCAGCCCGCTGGCGACGGACGGCGGCGCCTCGACCTGGATGACCAGATCCACCGCGCCCATGTCGATACCCAGCTCGAGGCTGCTCGTCGCCACCACACACGGCAGGCGACCCGACTTCAAATCCGCCTCGATCAGCGCCCGCTGCTCCTTGCTCACCGAGCCGTGGTGGGCCCGCGCGATCAGCGGTGGCGCGGCGAGCGAACCACCGGACTGCGCCATCACCTGCGCCGGCGAGCCCAACTCCGGCAGCTCCTGCTCGGCGCGCTCGGCGGCGATCTCGTTCAACCTGGCGGTCAGGCGCTCGGCGAGACGGCGCGAGTTCGCGAAGACAATGGTCGAGCTGTGCCGGGTGATGAGGTCGAAGACTTGCTCCTCGACGTGCGGCCAGATCGAGGCATGCTGCGGCGGACCGGCCGCGGAACCGGATGTCTCCACCTCGGTCGCGGCCAGCTCGGCCATGTCCTCGACCGGGACGACGACGCTCAGATCCCACTCTTTGGCGTACTTCGGCTGCACAACGGTCACCGGCCGCTCACCGCCGAGGAACCGCGCGACCTCCTCCACCGGCCGCACCGTCGCGGACAGACCGATACGCTGCGCAGGCTTCGGAAGCAGCCCGTCGAGCCGCTCGAGCGTCAGCGCGAGGTGCGCGCCGCGCTTCGTCCCGGCCACCGCGTGCACCTCGTCGACGATGACTGTCTCGACTCCCCGCAGCGCCTCCCGGCCCTGCGAGGTCAGCAGCAGGAACAGCGACTCGGGTGTCGTGATGAGGACATCGGAGGGTTTGGAGGCGAACCGACGCCGGTCGGCCGCCGGCGTGTCGCCCGACCGCACCGCGACCTCGACGTCGATCGGCGCCTCACCGAGCCGGCGAGCCGTCTCCCGGATGCCGATCAGCGGAGCCCGCAAGTTTCGCTCGACGTCGACGGCGAGAGCCTTCAGCGGTGACACGTACAGCACCCGGCAGCGCAACTTTGGGTCCTCGGGCGGCGGCGTGGTGGCCAGCCGATCCAGCGCCCAAAGGAAGGCAGCCAGCGTCTTGCCGGAGCCGGTCGGGGCGACCACCAACGCGTCCCGGCCAGCGGTAATGGCGTCCCACGCCTCGAGTTGGGCCGGGGTGGCCGCCTCGAAGACGTCGCCGAACCACGCCCGGGTCGCGGGCGAGAATCGGCTCAACGCGCTGCCTTTCTTCACGTCGACCATCTTGCCGGGTGCCGCCGACAGTTTTCACGAGCCGCCTCCCGAACCGCCTGCGCAGGCGCACCGTCGCCCATTGTGAGCAGGCGCTTTCCGTCCGATGCGGAGGTTGTCCCCGGCGTCTGGAATGATCGGCGCCATGATGAACCGCGTGCGTGCAGCTCTCGTGGTCGCGGCCTGTCTGGTCGGGCTGACGGGGTGCGTCAAGTTCGACGCCGACCTCACGGTCGGGTCGAGCGAGACGGTGTCGGGCAACATGAAGCTCGGCGTGGACAAGCAGCTGTTGCAGAACAGCGGCCAATCCCTGGACAAGATCCGTGAGCAGATCGAGCGCGGCATCAAGTCGACGGCCACCGACGGGGTGGAGTGTCAGAAGTACGAAGACGACAAGTACGTCGGCTCGACGTGCACGTTCAAGGACGTCCCGTTCTCCGAGATGGGCGGCTCCAGCGGTGACGGAGTGAGCTTCAGCAAGGAGGGCGACAAGGTCAAGGTCCAGGTCAACGCCGACGACCTGGGGGAGAACATGCCGTCCGGCGGTCAGCCCGAGGTGAACTTCAAGATCACCATGCCGGGCAAGATCCTCGAGCACGACGACGGCGCACAGATCAGCGGCCGGACCGCGACGTACGACAGTGTCGAAAAGCTCGGGAAGATCTCGCTGACCTCCGAGGCCGGCGGTGGATTCCCGGCGTGGGCCCTGGCCTTGATCATTGTGCTGGTGCTGCTGGCGATCGGTGCGGCCGCGTTCTTCGTCCTCCGCAGCCGGAAGGCGAAGGGGCAGCAGGGGTACGGACAGCCGTTCCCGGGGCAGTACCCGGGCCAGCCTGGTCAGTACGCGGGGCAGCCTGGGTACGGACAGCAATACGGGCAGCAGTACGGCCAGCAGGGGCCGCAGTACCCGGGTCAGCCTGGCCAGCCTGGTCAGTACGGCGGTCAGCCGGGGCAGCCCGGTCCGTACGGCGGTCCGCAAGGTCAGCCTGGTCAGTACGGTGGTCCGCCCGCGCAGTACCCGGGCCAGCCGGGACAGGGCCAGCCTGGGCCGGGACAGCCGGGACAGGGCCAGCCGGGACAGGGCCACCCGGGACAGGGCCACCCGGGGCCGAATCAGCCGTACGGAGGGCAACCGGGCCAGCCTGGTCCGCAGCAGTACCCTGGGCAGCCTCAGCAGGGACAGGGCCAATGGGGCGGCCAGCCGCCGCAGCAGCAGGCTCCCGGTGGTTGGGGCCAGCAGCCTGGTCAGGGTCAGCAGCCCGGTGGGCCGCAGCAGGGTTCGCCCTACGGTCAGCAGCCGCCGCAGCAGGGCGGGTGGGGACCGCCGCCGAAGGACGACGACGGGCAGGCATGAGACTGACGGAGTTCTGGGCCCGGATGGATCAGCATCTCGGGCCCGCGTATGCACGTACCTGGGCGGAGACCCAGGTGGTTCAGGAGCTCGGCGGCCGTACGGTCGTCGAGGCCCTGGACGACGGTGAGGCCGCCAAGGTCGTGTGGCGCGCGGTGTGGGCGCATCTGAACCTTCCGCCCAGCGAGCGCTGATCCACCGGCTGCCGACGGGACCGGTCGCTCGTCAGCCGGTCCAACCGGTGCGCCCCGCCCACTCCTCGGCCGGCAGATAGATGAGATCGCACACCGGGTCCTTCAGTTCCGTGTAGTCGCCGGCTTCCAGTTGGAGTGCGGCCGCGTGTTGCTTGAACGCGCCGTACGCCCGCGCCGTCTCCGGATGGTTGCGCAAATAGTCGCGGAACAGCAGCGCGTACCGCTGGTTGGCTCGTCCGGCCACGCGGACATGCAGGTTGACCCGCCGCCGGTACATCGGCTCGACCAGCATGCGCTTCACCCACTGGAGGTCGTCAGCCGGCAGACCTGGTACGGGGTGGTCGCGGCGCGGCGGGCGCAGCTCCCAGCCTGCTGCGACCATCCGCTCCGCCACGTCGTCCAGCTCGGGCTCCGAAGCCACCGTGACCTGGATGTCGAGGACGTCCTTGGCCGGCAGCCCCGGCACCGAGGTGGAACCGATGTGGTCGATCCGCTGGACCAGCTCGCCGAGCTGTCCGCTGATGGCGTGGGCGGTCTTCTCGTACTGCGCGGGCCAGGTCTCGTCGGGTCGCACGATGGCGATCTGGTTCATGCGCCGATCATTGCAGCCCGCGACGTCGAGCGGCCAGGGAAATAAGTGGCTCTCGTGACTGATCCGTGGGTGGTTCTGGGTGACCGAGTCGGCGGCCGGGCTGTGCGGCCGGGCTGTGCGGCCGCGCGCGTCCCCTCAGCCGCCCTTGAGCCCTACCGGGACCGCGCACATCCATCCAGACCCGCGAACATCTATCCGGGATCATGAACACCCATCCGGGTCCGTGCATCCTGTCGGTGCACCCTGACCCGGGTCCGTGCACCCCGTCCTGGGTTTGCACCCGTCCTGGGTTCGTGCATCCGTCCTGGGTTCGTGCATCCGTCCTGGGTTCGTGCATCCGTCCTGGGTTCGTGCACCCGTCCTGGGACCGTGCACCCGTCCTGGGATCGCGTACACCCGCCCGGGACCTCCCACACCCGCCCGGGGACCTTGCACCCGATCCCGGGGCCGTGCACCCGATCCCGGGGCCGTGCACCCGATCCCGGGGCCGTGCACCCGATCCCGGGGCCTTGAACAAGCAATAACCACTTCACACCCACCACAACCTGTTCAAGCCAACATCTTCCGGCCCGCACGCCAGCCGGCGCAGCCAACCTCATACGAACGGATAACCCCGCGAGTTGGGGTTCTCTGCTCTCATACCGACGAAGAACCCCAACACGCGGGGTTATCCACTCGCGTGCCGTGCCGCGGACCGGCGGTCTCGTCAGCGGTGATCTGGTCGGCGGTGTTCGGCACGCGGTGACGGTGCGACGTGCTGCCGTGCCGTGGCGTGGTGGCGTGGGGTGGTGGTGTGCTGGTACGGCGTGGCGTGGGGTGATGGCGCGGCGGGGCGCTGGTACGGCGTGGCGTGGCGTGGGGTGGTGGTAAGGCGTGGGGTGATGGCGTGGCAGCGGTGGCGCGGTGGCGCGGTGGCGTGGTGTGGTCGTAGGGGCTTCCGGGTTTCCGCCGCAAGGTGGGTTCACCCATCGTGTTGTGGGTTCCGTACCCTTCACACGGGTCAGGAACCCACAACACCGTGGGT
>NZ_JBEZFT010000093.1:0-28087 GCF_040649595.1 Kribbella sp. NPDC048915
CCTGTTCAACACCTTCCTCGCCGAACCGATACGCGACCTGCGACACCGGCTGCACTGGTCCACCTGGCGACGCCGACACCAACACCGCGCCCGAAGCAGCCACTACCAGCGCCGACAAGCCCTCACAGCATGAACATCACGAAGTCCGGCTGCCGTACTAGGGCACCGATGCGCCGGGATCGAGACCCAACCGAAACGGCTTCCGCTGACGAGGCAGCCGACACGGGTCAGAATTGGAACAGCAGCCCGGCGGCGCTCAGGTGGTCCGTCGCCGGGCTGCTGGACCTCAATTCTCGCTCACGACTGTGCGGAAATGGTGGCCAGATGGTGACACGGCACAAGAATGCTGACAGGACAACAAATATCGCTGCGTGCTTACGCGTCGGCACCGAGCGTGCCGACGCGGCTGGAACGCCGTGTCTAATCTGGACGGAAGGTTGCGGACGGTGACAGCAGTCGGAAGGGAGGGCGACGTCGTGAGCACGACGGACACGGAGCGTGTCGGGCATCTGCGGGTGCTCGGGCTCAACGACGACGAGATCAAGGTCTATCAGCACCTGCTGCGGACCGGCCCGTCGTCGGTGACCGAACTGGGCGCCGCGGTCCCCGGCCTGGAGCGTTCCATCGACAGCGCCCTCGGCGGCCTGGTGCAGGCCGGCCTGGCGCGGCGGTCCGGCTCCGACCACTCCCGGTACCTGCCGGTCCCACCGGACGCGGGCCTCGAGGCGATGACGCTACGCCGCGAGTCCGAGCTCAAACAGGCCCGCATCGAGGTCCTGAACGCGTACGACGAGTTCCGCCGTACCGTGCACAACGAGTCGACCGCGCACCTGATCGAGGTGGTCACCGGTAGCGCGATCGTCGAGCGGATCCACCAGATCAAGAGCGGTGTGCAGCGCGAGATCCTCGCGATCGACTCCCCGCCGTACTACATCGGCGGCCCGAACCAGGAGGAGATCGACCAGCTCCGTCGGGGCGTCTCGTACCGGGTCGTGTACTCGCCGGAATCCGTCGAGGTGCCCGGGTACCTGACCGAGAACATCCTGCCGTGCGTGGAGGCCGGCGAGCAGGCGCGGGTACTGCCCGACGTACCGGCGAAGCTGACGATCATCGACGGCGCGATCGCGTTCGTGTCGATGTCGGCCCGTGACACCGAGGTGAACCGGTCGCTGCTGATCATCCGCCCGAGCAGCCTGCTGACCGCACTGATCGGCATGTTCGAGCTCTGCTGGCGCAACGCGCTCCCGCTGCACGCGTCCGTCGGCGCCGAGGACGACCGCCTGGAGCCGATCGAGCGCCGCCTGCTCGCGCTGCTGGCCACCGGCGCCGCCGACGACACCATCGCCCGCACGCTGGGCATCAGCCGCCGGACGTTCTTCCGCTACCTGGAACGCCTGATGAACCGCACCGGCGCCAGCACCCGCTTCCAGCTCGCCCTCCACGCCGCCCGCGAAAACTGGCTGTAAACCGCACCGGGCCCGCACACCGAACGCCGGTGCGCGGGCCCACTCACGCCCGCCCCCGACCTCACCCCAGAACCCCACGCCCGATCCCCACGCCCGATCCCCACGCCCGAGCCGGCTCCCGATCCCGACGCGCCATCCCCACGCCCGAGCCCGATGCCACACCGTGGGTTCACCCACCGCGTTGTGGGTTCCCAACCCGTGTGAAGGGTCAGAAACCCACAACACCGTGGGTGAACCCACCTTCGGATACGCGCGCCCCACCGGGGAAGAACGCCGACCCGTCGCATGACCACACCCCGCCGTACCAACCCTCCAGTCGAAGGGGCAACCCCTCAACTGAAGGGTTGCCCCTTCAAAATTCCAGGGGGCAGCCCTCCATTTCAGTGGGCAACCCTCCACTTCGGGGGCAACCCTCCACTTCGGGGGCAACCCTCCACTTCGGGGGCAACCCTCCACTTCGGGGGCAACCCTCCATTTGAGTGGGCAACCCTGGACTTCGGGGGCAACCCTCCGCTCCAGTGGGCAACCCTCCACTCCAGGAGGCAAGCACCGTTGTGCGGTGCCCGGTGAGCGTGGGGTGTGTGGAGTCCACCCGGGCCCGTACCAACACGACGGGTTCACCCACCGTGTGGTGGGTTCCCAACCCGTACGAAGGGTGAGGAACCCCCAACAGCGTGGGTCAACCCATCGTCGGGCCGCCGCACCACCGGGTTGGTGGCGCACACGAAGAAGCGAACCGCCCTCCAAGGGGCCGGGGCGTCGCGGGTGACGCCTTGGGCCCGCGGAGGGCGGGGTCGGCTGTTCGCTTTGGTTCTCAGGTCGCGCGTCAGGCCTGGGCGGGGATGAACTCCTTGGCCACGACCTCGGCGATCTGCGCGGTGTTGAGCGCGGCGCCCTTGCGCAGGTTGTCGCCGCAGACGAACAGCTCGAGCGCGAACGGGTCGTCGAGCGACTTGCGGATCCGGCCGACCCAGGTCGGGTCGGTGCCGACCACGTCCGCCGGCGTCGGGAACTCGCCCTCCGCCGGGTTGTCGAACAGCAGCACGCCCGGAGCGTCCCGCAGTACCTCCCGCGCCTCGTCCGCGTCGACCTCCTGCACGAACCGCGCGTGCACCGACAGCGAGTGCGTGGTGACGACCGGGACCCGCACGCACGTCGCGGACACCTTCAGGTCCGGCAGGCCGAGGATCTTGCGGGACTCGTTGCGGACCTTCAGCTCCTCCGACGACCAGCCGTCGTCCTTGAGCGAGCCGGCCCAGGGTACGACGTTCAGCGCGAGCGGCGCCGGGAACGGGCCGAGGTCGTTGCCGACCACGCGCCGGACGTCACCCGGGGTACTCCCGAGCTCGCGGTTGCCGGCGACCTTCGTGAGCTGGTCGTACAGCGCGTCGATACCGGACTGCCCGGCGCCCGACGCGGCCTGGTACGACGCGACGACCAGCTGCTCGAGCTCGTAACGGTGGTGCAGCGCGCCCATCGCGACGATCATCGACAGGGTCGTGCAGTTCGGGTTGGCGATGATGCCCTTCGGCCGGTTCCGCGCGGCTTCGGCGTTCACCTCCGGAACCACCAGCGGTACGTCGGGGTCCATCCGGAACGCACCGGAGTTGTCCACCACGACAGCGCCCTTGGCGGCCGCGATCGGCGCCCAGTGCGCGGACACCTCGTCGGGTACGTCGAACATCGCGACGTCGATGCCGTCGAAGGCGTCCTCGCTGAGCGCGATCACCTCGACCTGCTCGCCGCGAACGACCAACTGCTTGCCCGCGGAGCGCTCGGAGGCGATCAGCCGGATCTCGCCCCAGACGTTCTGCCTGGTCGAGAGCAGGGTCAACATCACCGACCCGACGGCTCCGGTCGCGCCGACCACCGCCAGGGACGGCAGGCCCGTCCGGTCCTCGATCGTGTTCTCCACTGCGCTCACAGGGGTCACCGTCCCGTTCCTCCGTACACGACAGCTTGGGTCTGCTCGTCGTCCAGATCGAATGCGGTGTGCGCCGCGGTCACGGCAGCATCCACCAGGTTCTCGTCCACGACCACCGAGATCCGGATCTCCGAGGTGGAGATCATCTCGATGTTCACGCCGGCGTCGGCGAGTGCGGAGAAGAACTTCGCCGATACGCCCGGGTGCGAGCGCATTCCGACGCCGACCACCGAGACCTTGCCGATCTGGTCGTCGTACAGCAACTGCTCGTAGCCGACCTCGTCCTTCATCCGCGCCAGCGCGGACATCGCCCGGGCGCCGTCGGCGCGCGGCAGCGTGAACGAGATGTCGGTGCGGTTCGTGGCAACGGCCGACACGTTCTGGACGATCATGTCGATGTTGGTGTCGGCGCCGGCGACCGTCTCGAAGATCCGGGCCGCCTCACCCGGCTTGTCGGGCACGCCGACCACCGTGATCTTGGCTTCGCCGCGGTCCTGTACGACGCCGGAGATGATCGCCTGTTCCATTGAATCCAGTTCCTTCGCATCGACGACCCAGGTGCCTTCCTTCTGCGAGAAGGAGGAACGCACGTGGACGGGGACGTTGTAACGCCGCGCGTACTCGACGCAGCGCAGGTGCAGCACCTTCGCGCCGCAGGCGGCCATCTCGAGCATCTCCTCGTAGGAGATCTTCGGGATCTGCTGGGCGGCCGGCACGATCCGCGGGTCGGCGGTGAAGATGCCGTCGACGTCGGTGTAGATCTCGCAGTAGTCCGCCTCGAGCGACGCGGCCAGCGCGACCGCCGTGGTGTCGGAGGCGCCACGGCCCATCGTGGTGATGTCCTTGGTGTCCTGGGCGACGCCCTGGAAACCGGCCACGATCGCGATGTGGCCCTCGCCGAGCGCTTCCTCGATCCGGCCCGGCGTGATGTCGATGATCCGCGCGTTGCCGTGCGCCGACGTGGTGATCACGCCGGCCTGCGAGCCGGTGAAGCTGCGCGCCTCGTAGCCCAGGTTCGCGATCGCCATCGCCAACAGGGCGGCCGAGATCCGCTCACCCGAGGTGAGCAGCATGTCGAGTTCACGCGGTGGCGGCAGCGGCGAGACCTGTTGGGCCAGGTCCATCAGTTCGTCGGTGGTGTCGCCCATCGCAGAGATGACGACCACCACGTCGTTCCCGGCCTTCTTCGTCGCGACGATCCGTTGGGCCACACGCTTGATGCACTCGGCGTCGGCGACCGAAGAACCGCCGTACTTGTGTACGACGCGTCCCACAGGTGTGTCTCCTCAAACCACTGGTTGCGGTACGCCGTGCCGCGTTGCACCAGGCGTAGTCGATCGCCTCATTCTAGCCGTGACCTCACCGTTGCCTACCGGCTGACCAGTAGCCGGGCGGACCGTCCGGCGGAACGCGACGCGGCCGGGAGGTTCCCCGGCCGGCGCCCGCCGAGACCGGAAACCGTTCGGTACTTGTCCATATAAGCGAGGACTGAAATAATCACCGGCGTGCACGCGTTCGACATTCTCGGCGATCCGGTCCGGCGCCGGATCCTGGAGCTGCTCGCCGACGGGGAGCTCCCGGCCGGCAGCATCGCCGGCACCATCGGCGCGGAGTTCGGCATCAGTCAGCCGGCGGTGTCGCAGCACCTGCGCGTCCTGCGCGACAACGGCTTCGCCACCGTCACCGTCGACGGCACCCGCCGCCTGTACGCCGTGGACCCCGAACCGCTGCGCGAGATCGACACCTGGCTGGACCGGTACCGCCGGTTCTGGACGAATCGGCTCGACGCCCTCGAGACCGAGCTGAAGCGCGGCCGCCGCTCATAACCTTCGCGTTGTTACCGGCATCGGAGTTGGTATGCGAAACATCGTGGTCAGGTTGTGCATGTCCGAGGACGGCATCGTCGAGCACCCGGAGCAGTGGCTGGCGCGGACATCACTGGCGCAACTGGTCTCCGCGGGCGGGACGCTGCTGTTCGGTCGCCGTACGTTCGAGCGGTACGCCGGTACGCTCGGCGGACTCGAGGACACCCGGAATCTCGTCGTCGGATCGCGGCCCGTCGTCCGAGCCGGCGCCGACGCCGAACTGCTGCACGGCGACACGCGCCGGGTGCTGACCGCGCTGAAGTCCGTCCCGGGCGAGGACCTGCACGTCATCGGCAGCCTGACCTTGATGCGCTCGCTGCTGCGGTGGCGCCTGGTCGACGAGTTCTCCTTGCTGATCCACCCGGTCGCAGCGAGCCGCGGAACGCTGCTGGACCGGCGGCAGCTGCAGCTGATCTCGATGTGCGCGCGGGACGGCGGAGTCCTCGAGGCGAACTACCGGATGCGCTACGCCGCGACGGCTGCGCCCGCGGCCGCATTGGTGTCGACCGGCCGATGGGGCGGGACCCGCAGCAGGGTCAAGGTCGCGAGCCCGGCGAGGCCTGCGGCCAGGACCCACGCGTAGGCCACACCGAACGTCTCGACCGCGGCACCCGCCACGGCGGAGCCGACCGCGGACCCGACCATGCCGCCACTCTGCGCCCACCCGAAGATCTCGGCGTGCGCGCTCCGCGGCGTCATGTCGCCGATCCGCTCGTACAAGGCGGCGATCGTCGGCGCGATCGACAGGCCGGCCGCGAACATCACGATCGCGAGCGCGACCACCGACGAGGTGGCGAACACGCAGGCCGCGACCAGGACGGTCAGCGCGAGCATCCGCCGCCACACGTAGGAGGCGCGGCCGCCGGGCAGCGCGCCGTTGACGATGCCGCCGATCACGCTGCCGATCGCGGCGACCATCTCGAGGATGCCCGCGATCAGCCGGTCCCCGTGATGGTCGGCGACCGCGACCATCCCGAGGGACATCGCCGCGAAGGCCATCACCAGGCAGGCCCACGCGAACAACAACGGCGTCCGGTGCTCGTGGAACAGGAGCTGACGGGCGGTCGGCCGCGGCTCGGCGTGCTCGTCGTGCACGACACCGGGGCACTGGTTGAGCCCGAACCACCAGATGCTGGCCGCCGCCGCCACCGCGCAGACCAGCAGACCCGCGCGCGGGCTGGCGAAGCTCACGATCACCGCGCCGGTCATCGGGCCGATGACGAACAAAAACTCCATCGCCGTCGCGTCCAGCGAGTAGACGGCCCGCAGCCGTGATCCGTGCACGAGGCGCGGCCAGTTGGCCCGGAGTGCCGACGTCACCGGCGACACGAAGCCGCCGGCCACCAGAGCGGCGACCGGGAGCAGGCGGTACCAACTGTCCGGCAGCAGCGCGACGACCGCCATCGAGGCGCCCCAGGCCATGCCGGTCACGATCACAACGTTGCGCGCACCACGACGGTCCGCCATCCGAGACCAGACGACGCTCGCGATCGCCGTACCGATCGAGTACGCGCCCGCCACCACGCCTGCCCAGCCGAAGTTGCCGGCGGCGTCCTTGGCGAGGAACGCCAGCGGGACCATCGTCGCCAGCACCGGCAATCGCGCGATCAGCGCTGAGGCGAGCAACGCCATCACGCCCTCGGACTTCCACAGATCGCGATACGCCGTCAGGTCCATGAGGACCATTCTTTCCTGACATCGCCGGTCGCGCGTCGGGAATTTTCCCTATCCGGACTCGCGCCCGAGTTTGCCCTCTGGTTTTGTCGGCAGTTTATGCGAACATGTGTTCGTGTCCGAGCTGCGGGCGGCGACCATCCTGCATGCCGACCTGGACGCGTTCTACGCGTCGGTCGAGCAGCGGGACGACCCGCGCCTGCGCGGCCGTCCGGTGATCGTCGGTGCCGGCGTGGTGCTGGCCTGCAGTTACGAGGCGAAGGCCTACGGCGTCCGTACGGCGATGAGCGGGCGGGACGCGTTACGCCGTTGCCCCGGTGCGATCGTGGTCGAGCCGCGGATGTCGGCGTACTCCGCGGCGAGCAAGGCGGTTTTCCAGGTGTTCGAGGACACCACGCCGCTGGTCGAGGGGCTGTCGATCGACGAGGCGTTCCTCGATGTGGGCGGTCTGCGGAAGATCCGCGGTACGCCGATCCAGATCGCGACCCGGTTGCGGGCCGAGGTGATGTCCCGGGTCGGATTGCCGATCACGGTCGGGGTGGCGCGGACGAAGTTCCTGGCGAAGGTGGCGAGCGGTGTCGCCAAGCCGTACGGGTTGCTCGAGGTGGCGCCGGACCGGGAGCTCGACTTCCTGCATCCGCTCGATGTGTCGCGGCTGTGGGGCGTGGGCGCGGTGACGGCGGAGAAGCTGCGGTCGCGTGGGCTGACCAAGGTCGGAGACGTCGCGCAGTTGCCGGAAGGTGCGCTGATCGCGATGCTCGGCCGGGCGTCCGGCCGGCATCTGCACGCGCTCGCCCACAACCGCGACCCGCGACCGATCGAGGCCGGGCGCCGGCGACGGTCGATCGGATCGCAGCGGGCGCTCGGGCGTTCACCGAAGTCACCGGCGACGCTGGACGCGGTGCTCGCCGGGCTGGTCGACCGCGTCACCCGCCGGATGCGCTCGGCCGGTCGCTCGGGCCGCACGGTGACGCTGCGATTGCGCTTCGACGACTTCACCCGGGCGACCCGGTCCCACACGTTGCCCCAGGCAACTGATCAGACACGGGCGATCCTGATCACCGCGCGGGCGCTGCTGCGGGCCGCACAACCACTGATCGCCGCCCAGGGCCTGACGATGATCGGCATCTCCGTCGGCAACCTGGAGAACGAGGCCGCCCTGCAGCTGGCCCTGCCCTTCGACAAGGCCGCCAACAACGAGCTCGACACCGCCCTCGACCAGGTCAAGGACAAGTTCGGCACCAACGCCATCACCCGAGGCATCCTGCTGGGCAAATCCCCCGGCCTGGAAATGCCCATGCTCCCGGACTGACCTGCACCGTCGCAGGCAGGCTGGTGGGCTAGTACGACCGGTCGTAGCGGGGACCGGCGTACCAGTTGAGGGCGGCGTGGAGTTCGTTCCCCTGCAGCCGTCGACGCTTCTCGGACGCGCCGTGCCCGATCGGGTACAGCCGCAGTCCGCCGTGGTGCTTGCGTGAAACCGGCAACTGGTTCTGGTACTGCGGCTCGAGCCACGCAACCAACCACGGCCGCTTCCGCTCCCCACCGATCCGCACTCGCGTCACGCCGTACCACGGCACCGTCGCCCGCCGCCCGGCCCGCTCGACCGTCACCCCCTCCACCGACAATCGCAGCACAACCTTGGGCCGCAACGCCAAGATCCAGTACCGGACCGCGAACCACAGAAACACCAGCGAGGCCACCGCGGACAAGCTCGACAACACCGGATGCATCGCCTTCACCTGCGGGTCCACCGGCATGAACCCCAACCACAACGCCGTACAAACCAAAGCCCCCACCAACGACCGTCCCCGCGAGGTAACAAACACCGCCCCACCCGAGCCACCCCAAACTCCGTGACCAGGAGCTACCGGCCCAAGTCCCGCACCAGGCGCTACCGGCCCAAACCCCATCCCAGGCGCTACCTGCTGCGCAGAACCCGATACCGCCGGCGCCCAGCCAAACTCACCACCCGGTGGCACCTTTCCAGCGCCCGACCCAGCCGGCGGGTCCCCACCGTCCGCGCCGACCGGCATCCGCGAGTTCGCCACCCCACCCGGTCCGTGCCCAAGACCCGACCCCGACGACCCCGACCCGAAACCGGCACCGGGCGGCACCTCGCCGATCCCCACCCCGGGCGGTACCTCCGCCGACCGACGGCCGGGTTCTGGGGGCAGGAGCTTGGTGGGGGCCGGGAGGGTGGTTGTGGGCGGAAGGAGCAGGGTCGGCGGATTCGCAGGCCCAAGGATCTGAAGGATCTCGGACGGACTTGGCCGTTGCGTTGGGTCAGCGGTGAGGCAACGGCGTACGACGTCGTGCAGCGGCGCGGGCAGTGAGGGGAGGTACGGCGGCTCGTTCACCACCCGATGCAGCAACGACGCCGGACTCCCCGAAGCGAACGGCCCGCGCCCGGAAGCGGCGAACACGAGCACCGCACCCAGCGCGAACACGTCACTCGCCGGCCCCACGGCGCCACCGGTGATCTGCTCCGGCGACAAGTACCCCGGCGTACCGACCACCATCCTGGTAGCGGTGAGGCTTGCCTCCTCGAGCGCCCGCGCGATCCCAAAGTCGATCACTCGCGGACCGTTGCCACTCAGCACGATGTTCGACGGCTTCAGATCCCGATGTACCAGACCGCTCGCATGAATCGCGGCCAACGCCTCGGCCAACCCGCCCGCCAACGACCGCACAGCGCCGGCAGCCAGCGGCCCAGACGTCGAGATCGCCTTCTCCAGCGTGGGTCCCGGCAAGTACTCGGTCGCCAACCAGGGCGGATCCGCCGACGGATCGGCGTCGACCACCGCCGCCGTGAACGCTCCGCTCACCCGCCGCGCCGCGTCGATCTCGCGCGCGAACCGCGTCCGGAACCCCGAGTCACCGGCCAGTTCGTCGCGGACCACCTTCACCGCAACCAGCCGCCCGCCCGGCGACCGCGCGAGGTACACCGCGCCCATCGCCCCACGGCCGAGCCGCCCCTGGATCGCGAACGGTCCGACCGCCGCCGGATCCTGCTGAGTTGTCATCGGGCGTCACGCTAACGCCCTTCAGGATCGTGGGTAACCGATCTCGGCGATCCCTTCCTTCAGATCGCGCAACTGCCGCCGCGGATTGAGCGACGTGACGACGTACTCGGTCAACGGCATCAACGCGTACACGTGCCGGATCGCCTCGAGCTCCAGCGCCCGCTCGTAGTACTCCTCGGCAAACGTCAGGTACGCCTCGGGCCGCCCGTCCGCCACGAGCTCGAACAACCAGTCCGCCCCGTCGGCCTCGACGTTCTGCACCGGACCGCATCGCCAGCCGGTGTCCTCCGTCGTACGCCAGAAGCACACCGTCGCCCGCGGCACCTCGTCCCAGAACGCCTTGTCGTCACGCTGCGCGTGAAACACCGCAGGTACACCGTCCAGCAGCCCGGGCCACGTGGTCATCTGATGCATGTACGGCGAGATCGGCGACTCGTGGTCGAACCCGTACGCGAACACGCCGTCCGGCGAGAACACGATCGAGTACTCGTTCCCCGACCCGTCCCGCATCAGCGCGGCTTCCTCGGTGTCGGACCAGCGCGCGTCGAACTGGTAGCACCTGGTCGTCTCGTCCTCGTTCAGGACCAGATCGAGTACGGCGAGCGCGCGGCTGACCCGCCGTACGACGGCCGGCTCGGGCAGCCGCCGTACCAGGTCGAGAACGGACATCGCGTCAGCGGCGCTGCACGACCTCTTCGGCAACCTCGACAAGTTCCCGGTCGGTCGCCTCGGTCTCGGCGTCGTGCGCCGGCTCGAGCCGGTCGTGCGCAATCAGCGACTGGATCGCCCGCAGGACCGCGCTTGCGGCGGCACCCCAGGTGGACACGTACGAGAACTGCCACCACCAGAGCGCCTCGAGAATGCGGCCTTCCTCGTAGTGCGCGAGGCCGTGCACCAGGTCGGTCGCGATCGCGGTGAGGTCGTCGGAGAGCCGGTTGACGGTGATCTCCGGCGGCGCGGCGTAAGGGTCGAAAACCTCGGCGTACTCGTCCAGGCCCTCGAACAGCACCGCGAGCCGAGCGCGCATCGCGTCCAGGTCCGGGTCCGGGCCGGCGTCGCTCTCGAAGCGCTCCTCCGGCACGAAGTCCTCGAACGCGCCCAGCCGGCCGCCGGCCAGCAGCAGTTGGCTGACCTCGAGCAGCAGGTACGGCAGCGAGGCAAGCCCCTCGTCGACCCCGTCCTCGTCCGGTTGCGCGGCGATGTCGCGCACCGAGATCAGGAAGCTCCGGACCTGGTCGGCGATCTGCTCGGCGAACTCGGCGAGGTCTTCGCTGTCGGTCGCCAAAGCACGTTCCGCAATATCTGTTGGTTCAGTCATCGATCGATCGTCGCCCTTCAAACGCCCGTCCGAGAGTAACCTCGTCGGCGTACTCGAGGTCACCGCCTACTGGAAGTCCACTAGCCAATCGGGTGACGCGCAACCCCATAGGCCGCAGCAGTCGGCTCAGGTAGGTCGCGGTCGCCTCGCCTTCCAGGTTCGGGTCGGTGGCGAGAATGATCTCGGTCACCTCGCCGCTGGCCAGCCGCTGCATGAGCTCCTTGATCCGCAACTCGTCCGGCCCGATGCCCTCGATCGGCGAGATCGCGCCGCCGAGCACGTGGTACCGGCCGCGGAACTCACGGGTGCGCTCGATCGCGACCACGTCCTTGGCCTCTTCGACCACACAGATCAGGCTCAGGTCGCGGCGCGGGTCCCGGCAGATCCGGCACTGCACATCCTCCGCGACATTGCCGCAGATCTCGCAGAACTTGACCTTCTCCTTCACCTGCACGAGCACATGCGCGAGTCGCCGTACGTCGGTCTCGTCGGCCGCGAGCAGGTGGAACGCGATCCGCTGCGCGGACTTCGGCCCCACTCCGGGCAGCCGGCCCAGCTCGTCGATGAGGTCCTGAACGGCCCCTTCGTACACGTCAGCCCGGGTTCTGGCCGGGGTCGCCGGCCGCGTTTCCCGGGTTCACGAACCCGACACCGCCACGGTGCTCCGCGCTCGGCTTGGAGCCGTCGCCTTCGCCCGTGCCTGCTTCGCCTTCGCCCGGCTGCGCGGACTCAGCCGGGTCTGCGGACTCGACCGCGGGCGGGGTGCCCGGCAGGCCGAAGCCGGCGGGAGCCGACTGGGCTCCACCGCCGAAGCCTGGGAAGCCGGCCTCGCCACCGCCGAACGCGCCGCCCAACCCACCGGCCAGCGGTCCCATCGCGGCCGCGGCGGCCTGCTTCGCATTCTCCGAGGCGTCCCGGACCGCGGCGACGATCAGGTCGGCCAGGGTCTCGGTGTCGTCCGGGTCGACGGCTTCCTGCTTGATGTTCAGGCTGAGCAGCTCGCCCGTCCCCGACACCAGCGCGGTCACCAGCCCACCACCGGCCGACCCCTCGATCTCCTGACTCTCCAGGTCGGCCTGCGCCTCCATCAACTGGTTCTGCATGGCCTGCGCCTGCGCGAGCAGGTTGGACATGTCGAAGCCCCCAGCACCGCCACCGTCGAACACTGCGATCTCCTCGTCCGAACCGCTTCCCTGAGCCTCAAACGTCACCTCCGGCGCCGCGGCGTTCCCGCCACATCCACCGGAGACACCACACTAGCCGGTTCCCCCGACAACCGGCCCCACCCGTCAGAAACCGCTCGGTCTCCCCATACTTATCCACAGCTTTGTGGACAACCTTATCCACACCCCTGTGGAAAATGTGGATACCCCACGCCGCCCACCCCACCCACCTGTGGACCCCCTGTGCCCAACCGCCCCACACACGTCGGCACCGAGCAGCCCAACACCCGACGTACGCCGACGCACCAGGGCTCGCCGATCCGCCCGATCCGCCCGATCCGCCCGATCCGCCCGATCCGCCCAGTCGGCCCAGCGCTCAACGGACAGCGGCCGGTGGACAGGCCCGCCAACGGTGGGCGCGGGGGGCGGCTCGGGCGGACCTGGGCGGCCGGGTGGTCGAGTGGTCGAGTCCTTGGGTGGGTTGGTTCGGTCAGTTGGGCTCTTCGGTGATGATTTGGGCGCCGAGGGTTTCTCGGAGGAGGTCGGTGTGGGAACGGGAATCCTCTTCCAGGACCATGTCGTCCTCGCCGATCGCGTCGGCTTCTTCTTCGGGGGTCAGCGGTGTGTCCGGGGCGGACGCGGCCGCGGATGCCTGGCGGGCTTGCTCAGCGGCGACGGCTGCCTCGGCTGCGCGGCGCTTGCTGGCGGCACGTTCGCGGCGGTCCACCGGCTGCTGCGTGGCTGCCTGTTGCGCCGCTGGCTGTTGCGTGGCTGGCTGTTGCGCAGCTGGCCGGCGCGCGGCCGGGCTGCTGTCCCAGGGGTCTTCCGGCGGTACTTCGTATTCGTCCGGCGGCTCCTGCAACGCGATCGATGCCCCGGAACCATCTCCCCACGCACCCGTACGCCCAGCGCCCGTACGCCCAGCACCCACAACACCAGCAGCACCGTTGGCACCAGCACCGTTGGCACCAGCACCGTTGGCACCAGCACCGTTGGCGCCCGCACCGCTCGAACCTGCGCCCGCACGGTCGGCAGGCGCACCGAAGCCGCCTGCGGATCCAGTGCCCTGACCAGCCGCGCCACCTGTGGGACTTGTGGGACCTGCGGACCCCGCAGGGCCAGCACTACCGGCGGAGCCACTCGCACCCGGGCCACCGAGCCCTCCCGCGCCCGGCGCACCCACGTCAACGCCGCTCGAGCTCGCTCCGCCTGCGGCGCCGCCGACACCTGCGGCTGATCCACCACCGGGTCCTGCAGCGCCCCCTACAACTGCGGAGCCGAAGTCACCCGTGCCCGAACTGTTCTGGCCGGCCGCAGAGTCGCCGCCGCCAGCGCTGACGGACCCCGGTCCGCCGGCCCCTGCGTAGCCACTCGGCCCCGCTTCATCAAAGGCACCAGCGCCGCCGATCCCACCGGCACCGCTCGGGCCACCGGGTCCGCCTGTTGCACCGGCCGCAGCTGGGCCGCCGGGTGCACCCGATCCCGCTGCGCCGCCAGGTCCGCCGGCGCCACCGAAGCCGCCGGTGGCGCCTGCTCCACCGGGCGCGCTGTGGCTGCCTCCGCCGGGAGCACCAGGTTGGCCGGCGTTGGGCTGGGGGCCGGGGCGACTTGTGGGCGTACCGCCCGCGCCGGGGTCGGTCGAGGGGTCTACTACTGCCTCGATCCGGCGGTTGACGCCGATGGTGTCGATCAGGGCCTGGCGGAGAATCTCGTCACTGCCGGAGCGGGCGAAGCTCTCTCGGGCGCCTGCGTTCACGAGGCCGAGGGTCAGCGTCTGGTCGTCGATCGCGATGACCTGGGCGTTCTGACTGAGCATGATCCAGGCGAACCGGCGTTGCTTCTTCACGGCCTCGAGGATTTCGGGCCACAGTCGTCGGATGTCAGCCAGCCCGATGGATCCACCACTACCCGCGCCACCGGCCGACCCGACCGGTGCAGCCTGCCCGGCCTGGGCGGTTTGTGGCGACGGACCCGCCTGACCGGCCTGCGCGGACTGGCCGGCCGGCTCAGGCGAGCTGGCAGGCGCAGAGGCTTCGTCACCCCAGGAACCCGTACGCGCCCCACCGACTGAGCCGCCCTGCGCACCACCGCCAGCACCACGGCCGACGGAACCTGCAGAAGTGTCACTGCCAGGCGCGCCGGATGCAGCGGGCGTACCAGGTGCGCCTGAAGCCACTGCGTCGCTGGCTCCTACGTTGCCAGCGCCGCTGTCAGCACTCGCCTCGCCACCACCCGCGACACCGGCTCCGGGAGCACCACCAGCGACACCTGGGCCCGAGGGCGCAGCGCCGGATGAGTGCGCCGTACCAGCGCCCGTCTGACCAACCTGAGCCGAGCCAGGCGCGCCGACACCCGAGTCACCGGGGACTCCGATGGCGAGGCGGCGTTCCATGCGGTCGAGGCGGGCCTGGATGCCGTTGGTGGAGTCGTCGGCGCCGGGCAGGAGGACCTTTGCGCAGATGAGCTCCAACTGCAGCCGGGGCGCAGTCGCACCGCGCATCTCGAGCAGTCCGGCCGCGACGATGTCCGCGGCCCTGGTCAGCTCGGCGGCGCCGATGCCGGCGGCCTGGGTCTGCAGGCGCTCGGCCTGGTCGTCGGCAGCCTCGATCAGACCGGATGTCACTGCGGTCGGTACGGCGGACAGGACGACCAGGTCGCGCAGCCGCCGCAGCAGGTCCTCGGCGAACCGCTTCGGGTCCTGACCTGTCTCGATGACCTTCTCGATCGTCTCGAACACCGCAGCGCTGTCGTGCGCCGCGAACCCGTCCACGCAAGCATCGAGCAGCGAGTCCGGTGTGAAGCCGAGGAGCGCGACTGCCAGCTCGTAGGTCACGCCGTCCGGACCGGCACCACCGATCAGCTGGTCGAGGACGCTCAGCGAGTCACGCACCGAACCGGCGCCGGCCCGCACGACCAGCGGCAGCGCCGCAGGCTCGATCGCCACGCCCTCGGATTCGCACAGGCTCGCCATGTAGTCGGCCAGCACCTTCGGCGGCACGAGACGGAACGGGTAGTGGTGCGTCCGCGACCGGATCGTCCCGATGACCTTGTCGGGCTCGGTGGTGGCGAAGATGAACTTGAGGTGCGGCGGCGGCTCCTCGACCAGCTTCAGCAGGGCGTTGAAGCCCTGCGTCGTCACCATGTGCGCCTCGTCGATGATGTAGATCTTGTAGCGACTCTCGACCGGCGCGAAGAACGCGCGCTCGCGCAGGTCACGGGCGTCGTCGACGCCACCGTGCGACGCCGCGTCGATCTCGATCACGTCGATGCTGCCGGGGCCGCCGCGGGCCAGGTCGGTGCACGATTTGCACACACCGCACGGCTCGGCGATCGGGCCCTTCTCACAGTTGATGGCCCGCGCAAGGATCCGTGCGCTGGTCGTTTTTCCACAGCCGCGCGGTCCGGAGAACAGATAGGCGTGATTCACCCGGTTGTTGCTCAACGCGTTCCGCAGCGGTGCCGTGACATGCTCCTGCCCGATCACCTCCGAGAAGGTCTCCGGGCGGTACCGGCGATACAAGGCAAGGGGCGCTTCCACGCGGCAACCCTAGCGCCGTCCGCGGACAATTCCCTGCCCCCGGTCCCGGGCCGACGGCCTAGGGTGGCTCGGGTGGCGACTGGGGACGAGCGACAGCAGGCTGTGATCACCCGGGCGAGCGAGATCCTGCCCGCCGACGACCGGGTGCTGGGGGTGTACCTGATCGGCAGCTACGGCGCGGGCACCGCCGACCGGTTCAGCGACGTCGACGTACATCTCGTGGTGACCGACGACAGCGCGGACTGGTTCGAGGCGCACTGGGACGACGTACTGCGGGAGCTCGCCGGGCCGACGGTGCTAGCGGATCGGCTGCCGGGGATGATCGGCGGGCTCGGCATCACCCCGGACTGGATCCACGTCGACTTGATCGTCCACCAACTGACGACGTTCGACCGATTCCAGTACGACGGGGTGCGGGTGCTGTTCGATCGGGATGGAACGCTCTTCCCGGAAGGTGATCTCCCGGCCCAGGGCGGACGACCCGGCGAACCGTACTGGCCGGAGCTCTCGGTCAACCGCTTCTTCTACTTCCTCGGCAACCTGGTGACGGTGCTCGGGCGGGACGAGCGCGTCGTCGCCCATCAGGGCATCGACGTGGTCCTCGAACAGCTCATCGCACTGATGCTCGCCGAGCGCGGCGTGCGGCGCACCAGCGGGGCGAAGCGGCTCAATGCACTCCTCTCGGACGAGCAGCGTGCTGCCCTCGACGCGATCCCCGCCGCCGGCACCGACCCCGCCGACATCATCGCGGCGAACCAGTACATCTGCCGTCAGTTCATCACCCGCGGCACCGCCCTCGCCGAGCGCACCGGCAACGCGTGGCCCACCACCTTCGTCGACGCGACGCTCAAACACCTCCGGAACCACTTCGGAACCAGCTTCGACTGACCGCACCCGCCGTGGGCGCGCGAGCTGCATGCCCACGGCAACCACCTACTGCAGGTGGTAGTTGGCGAAGCGGCTGCGCAGATCCTTCTTCGAGAACTTGCCGACCGAGGTCTTCGGAACCTCGTCGATGAACTCGACCGCGTCCGGCAGCCACCACCTGGCGACCTGAGGTTTCAGGTACTCGAGGATCTCGTCGGCCGTGACGTCGGCACCCTCCTGAACGACGACGCAGGCCAGCGGTCGCTCGTCCCACTTCGGGTGTGGGACGCCGATCACCGCGGCCTCCTGCACCGCGGGATGGGCCATCAGCAGGTTCTCCAGCTCGACCGAACTGATCCACTCGCCGCCGGACTTCACCAGGTCCTTCGTCCGGTCGACGATGCGAACCGAGCCGTACTGATCGATGGCCGCAACGTCGCCGGTCTTCATCCAGCCGTCCTCGGTGTTCAGCTGGGCGCCGTCGTCCGGGCGGTAGTACTCAGCCGCGATCCACGCGCCCCGGACCTGGAGCTCGCCGGTCGCCTCGTCGTCCCACGGCAGCGGGGTGGTCGACCCGGGCTCGACGATCCGCACCTCCACTCCCGGCAACGGCAATCCGGCCCGCGCCCGCAGATGCGCCTGCTCCTCTTCAGGGAGGTGCTGACTGCGGGTCGGAACATGGGCCGCGGTCGCCACCGGGCTCGTCTCGGTCATCCCCCAGGCTTGCAGGATCGGTCGGCCGAGCTTGGCGCGGAAGGCCTCCGACAGTGCCTCGGGCACTGCGGATCCACCGCACGGAATGCGCCGTAGCTTCGGCAGGTCGACGCCGTCGAGCAGCGGCAGCAGTCCCTGCCAGATCGTCGGCACACCGGCTGACAGCGTGACGTCCTGCTCCTGCAGCAGCTTGAGAATCCCCTGTGGGCTCATGTCCGGCCCCGGGAACACCAGTGACGCACCCGCCATTGGCGCCGCGTGCGCCAGACCCCACGCATTCGCATGGAACATCGGCACCACGGGCATCACAGTGTCGGTCTCGGCGAGGCCGATGCCGGCGTTGGTCAGGACGCCGATCGAGTGCAGCCAGGTCGAGCGATGCGAGTAGACGACGCCCTTCGGGTGACCCGTCGTACCGCTCGTGTAGCACATCGCGGCGGCCTGATTCTCGTCCGCGACGTGGAACTCGACCGGCTCCGCGGCCGCCAGCAGCTCTTCGTAGTCGTGGAATCTCGGGTCGTCGGGGATCTCGGTCGCCGGCGCGCCCGGCGGCAGGTCGTCCATCACGACGACATGGCGGATCTCCGGCAGCCGCTCCAGGTACGGCAGGAAGACGCCGAGCAGCGAGCGGTCGACGAACACGACCTCGTCCTCGGCGTGGTTCGCGATGTAGACCACCTGATCGGGAAACAGCCTGATGTTCAGCGTGTGCAGCACGCGACCGGTGCAGGGTGCGGCGAAGTACAGCTCGAGGTGGCGCCCGGAATTCCACGCGAAGGTCGCGACGCGGCCGTCGGCACTGATCCCGAGCGCGTCCAGCACCCCGCCCAGGCGTCTGGTCCGCTCCGCCCACTCGGCGTACGTCAACGTCGTCGGCGCGGGACCGCCGGTATGGACGGTCTTGTCCGGGTAGAACTGCTCGGCCCGGCGGAAGATCGTGTCCAGCGAGAGCTGGTAGTTCTGCATCAGACCCTTCATGCAGACACTGTGCCAGCCGCGGTGTCGCCTTGACCATGACCGTGACCGGACTTTCTCCGGAACTCATCCGGAACTCCTGCCGCAATCATCGCCTCGACCAACGCACACCGAGACACTCGCATCAACAGATGACACGACATACATGTCGTGTAATATGTCTGCCATGAAGGTCGTCGAGGAGCTGCGCTATCTGGTGCTCGCGATTCAGCGTGAGGGCAACCGCCTGCTCGCCGCGGAGCTGCGGCCGCTCGGCATCACGCCTTCACAGGCGGAGGTTCTGCGCGTTCTGCGCGACCACGGCCCGATGACGCTGAATGCCCTGGGCGGGCTGCTCGTCTGCGAGACCGGCAACAGCCCGAGCCGGCTCGTCGACCGCCTCGTCGCGCAGGGCCTGGTGAAACGCGGCATCGACTCGGTCGACCGGCGCTACCTCACACTGAGCCTCACCCCGGAGGGCCGCGCGCTTCACCGCCGCATCATCACCGCGGAGAACAGACTGCACCGCACGCTCGACGACCGCCTCGCCGGCCACGCCCTGGACGAGACGATCAGCACCCTCCGCGCGCTCGCCGACGCCTTCCCGACCGGAGCCGCCCTGGCCCGCCGCCGGGGTCCCGAACTCGCCCACCAGGAGAACTAGTCATGGAACAGGCCACCGAGACCATCCACGCCGGCCAGGCGGCGATCCGGCAGGTGCTGCTGGACGCCCTCGGTCTGCCCGAGTGGAACGAGGCATTTCTCGCTATCGAGGGCCCACGCGAGACCAACCCGGGCACGCGGTATGCACTGCGCGTCCGTCCAGGCTTCTCCGGCGAGTTGCAGTACACGGTGGTCGAGCCGGATCGGGTCGAGATCGTTTGGCAGGTCCCCGGCTTCCGCGAGGTGGGCACCTGGACGATCGACGCGGACGGCCAGGTCACGCACGCCTTCGAGCAGTCCGGCCCGCTGGCCACAGTCCTCCGCCCGGCGTACCGAAACGTCGCCACCATCCGCCTGGCCCGCCTGGCCAACCGCATCCGCCAGGTGCAGCTGGCCCACACTGCTTAGGCCCGGTGCGCACTACGCTCATGCCATGCTGACTGAGGTCCGTGGCACCAGGCTGTACGTCGACCAGCGCGGTCCCGCCGACGCGCAGCCGCTGCTGTTCATGCACGGCGGTCCGGGCGCGGGCTCGTACGACTTCATGACATTCCAGGGCGATCGGCTCGCGGAGAGGTTCCGCCTGATCGGCGTGGACCAACGCGGCGTACAGCGGTCCGATCCACTGACCGGTCCGGTCACCGAGCCTGACCTGCGCCGACCAGCCCGAGCTGTTCAACCGGCTGGTGACTGACTTTCTCAGCTGAAGGCGAGTGGGACGGCTCGCTTGTGGGCGGTACGGCGGTGCGTGGCAATGATCGTTGCCGCCGACGCCTCGTCGATCTCCCGGCCCTCGAGGAAGTCGTCGATGAGGTCGTAGGTCACGCCCAGCACGGCCTCGTCCGGAACGCCGGGGTTATTGGTTTCCAGGTCCGCGGTCGGCACCTTGCCGGTGATCTCCGGCGAGGCGCCGAGCCACTCGCCGACCGCGCGTACGCGCCGCTTCGTGAGGCCGGACAGCGGCGTCAGGTCGCAGGCGCCGTCACCGAACTTGGTGAAAAACCCCATCACCGCCTCGGCGGCGTGGTCCGTGCCGACCACCAGTCCGCCGCGGGCGCCGGCCACCAGGTACTGCGCGACCATCCGCTGACGGGCCTTGATGTTGCCGACGTGGAAGTCCTCCCGGTCACCGAGCCCGGAGTGCCGCACGGCCTCGACCATGGCGTCGGTGGCCGGCTTCACGTCGACCACGAGCGTCTCGTCGGGCTTGATGAACTCGAGCGACCGCTGCGCATCGGCCTCGTCGGCCTGCACGCCGTACGGCAGCCGCATGGCCACGAAGGTCGCCTGACCGCCCTCCGCGCGAACCTTCTCGACCGCGAGCTGACACAGCCGGCCGGCGGTGGCCGAGTCGACGCCGCCGCTGATCCCGAGCACGTACGACGTCGCGCCGGTCCGCCGCAGCCGGTCCGCCAGGAAGTCGACCCGCCGCTCGGCCTCGTCGGCGGCATCGAACGCCGCGGGCACACCGAGCTCGGCGATGATCAGTTCCTGCAGATAACGCGTCTCGGCGTCCATCGGTCTCCTTGGTCTCGGGAAGACGTCCTCGGGAAGACCAAGCCTAGACAGGCCCGAACCGGGCCGGACATGAGGATTCCCCGCGCACCCGGAAGAGCTCACTTACCCTTGCTGCCTTCCGGCCCTGGGGGGATTGGGCGAGATACCGCCACGCGGGGAACCAGCCATGAGTGTACGGGATGGCCGCGCTGCACCTGAAATCCACCGGCCGACCGCACCCCGCTGCACCGCCGTCCGACACCCGCCGTCCGACACCGCCGTCCCGCGCCGCCGACGCGACGCTGTGAGCGAACAGACGTGGCCACTGCCGCGGCCGAGCGCGAGACTGGGTTGGTGACGGATCAACGATTTGGCCCCTTCGGGATCACGACAGGACTCAACAGCAGCGCGGACTCGATCGCGGCGGCGCAGGCGGCCGAGGAGCTCGGGTACCCGGCGATCTGGCTGTCCGGCGGACCGCTGCCGGGTCTGCAGACCATCGTCGACCTGGTGGACGCGACGTCGACGATCAACTTCGTCAGCGGCATCCTCGCCGTCGACACGTACAGCGCCGCCGATGTCGGTACGACGTACGCCGCGCTCGAAGCCTCCGCGCCGGGACGGTTCACGGTCGGTCTGGGCGGAGCGCACGGCCCCAAGCCGCTGGCGACGCTCAGTGCGTACCTGGACGAGTTGGACGTACCTGTGGAACGTCGACTGCTCGCAGCGCTCGGCCCGAAGATGCTGAAGCTCGCGGCGGAGCGGACCGCCGGCGCGTACCCGTTTCTGACCAGAGCGGCGTACTCGGCCGAGGCGCGGGACGTCGTGGGCCCGGACAAGCTCCTGGCCGTCAGCCACCTCGTCGTACTCGAGCCGGACGCCGAACACGCTCGGCAGATCGCCAGAGGCACCATCAGCTTCTTCACGAAGATCCCTGGATACGTCAGCTCGCTGAAGCGCCAGGGGTTCAGTGAAAGCGACCTGTCCTCGCTGCCGGACGCCATGGTCGATGCACTCGCCGCGTGGGGCAGTCCGGCCGACATCAAGGCCAAGCTCACCGAGCACCTGGACGCCGGCGCGGACCACGTCGCGATCAACGTGATCACCGGGGTGACCGGTCCGCAGCCTGTTGAGCAGTGGCGCGCCCTAGCTCCTGTGCTGCTCGGGTAGCTGCTTCTCGTAGAGGCGGGCGTTCGACTCCAGCTTGTCGTAGCGGTGCGGGCGTACTTCACCTGTGGGCTGGAAGCCTTGCCGCACCCAGAACCCGGCCGCGACGTCCGCATTGGTGTCCACGACAGCGAGCCGCCGCAGGGTGCGGATCTCGGGCCAGGTGTTGGAGACGTACTGCTCCGTGAGCTGGTACGTCTGGCTGCCGTAGCCGCGCCCCTGCTACTTGCCGTGGACCTCCAGGAGCCCGACGTACGCCGTGTGCTCGTGAGGGAAGCCCCTGAGGAGGTCGACGAGTGCTGCGAGTTCAGGCCCGTCGAACCCGCCGAGCACGACTTTCGACCCCTCGGGCAGCTGCTCCGGACGCACACTGCGACCGCTACGAACGGCACTCCGAGTACGACGTGGTCCGCCAGCGCCAGTCCGACCGCCAGGAGTACAGCGAAACCGGATGCGATCCAGCCGGCGATCGCCCTGTCCTTGGCGAACAGACAGCCACGGTGACCCAGTACGTAAACCGCTCTGGTCGCCGACCTGCGCCCGCACCACCACACCCACCCAACTCGGCTCCACGCGTCACCCCGTCACCCTGATCAGTCGCGCCGGCCCCCGGCTGGGTTCACGCCCGATTTCGTGATTCCCGCCCGCCCTCGGTATCCTCTCCGCTTGGAGGATTCGCCTAGAGGCCTAGGGCGCACGCTTGGAAAGCGTGTTGGGGGCAACCCCTCACGAGTTCGAATCTCGTATCCTCCGCCAGCTTCCCCAGAGTGAAGAAACCGCAGGTCAGAGCGCGGTTTCGGGCTCTGGAGGTGCGAACGACAGAGGGGCCGAACGCTCAGCGTTCGGCCCCTCTTTTCGTCCCAGGGTCTCAACGAAGGTCTCAACAACCCGTCTCAGGCGGGCATCAGCAGCCCTGCCGACCCGTCGTCGCCACGTCCCTTCTTCCGCTTCTTGCGCTTCGACTTCTTCCCGGTCTTGCTCTTCGGCTCCGCCCAGATCAGGCCACCGACCCGTTCGGCAATGTCCATGCGAACCGGCGCAGTGATGTGCTGATACCGCTTGACCATCGATGACGACGACCAGCCCATCACGTCCATGACGGCTCGCTCAGGAACACCGAGTAGGAGCAGGACGGTTGCGGCAGTGTGCCGGGCGTCGTGGAGTCGGCCCTCACGGATGCCGGCGGCGGCCAGGATGTCTTTCCACTCCCGGAAGTCCATGTTCGGGCTGAGGGCTTCGCCGGTCCGCTTCGCGAACACCCACCCCTCGTCCTTCCAGAGCTGGCGGGCTGTCACTCGCTCGGCAGCCTGTTCCTTCCAGTGCTGCCGAAGGATCTCGGTCAGCTCCGAGGGCAGCCCGATTGTGCGTCGTCCGGCGCGGGACTTGGTGGGTGAGGTCTGCGGCCGGGCGAGCTGCCGCGCTGCGCATCGGCCGGGGCTACGACCACACGAGCCGTTGTCGCAGCCATGCTTGTACTTCGGACGATTCAGACTGCGCCGCACCCGAAGGACGCCTGCATCTAGGTCGATGTCTGACCATTTCAGCCCCAGCGCTTCCCCCTGACGCAACCCGAGGGCGAGCGCGATTGCCCACCGCACGTGGTTTCGACGTTTACCCGCCTCCGCGAGAATCGCCTTGATCTCTCCGAGGGTGTACGGATCGACCTCGTCCTCTTCCTCCAGGTCCAGGCGCGGCGGATTCGCCTTCTCCGCCGGATTATCGGCCGTCAGGGCTCCTCGCTTCGCTGCTTCCCCGAGAGCGGTCCGAATAGTTCGATGAGCCTGGTGGGCTGTCCCGGGCTTTGCTCCGTTGTCCTGCATCTTCGTGTAGAAGCGCTCTAGGTGCTCGGGGAGCAACTTGTTGAGCTTGTGCGCACCGAGCCCCGGAATGAGGTGCACCCGAACCGCAACCTCATAGGCGTCGTACGCGCCATCCCGCAGGTTCGGTCGGACGATCGTCAGCCAATGCGTGAGCCATTCAGCAACCGTCCACTTCTTCGTGCCGGTACGGCGCACCTTGCCGCTATCGCGCTGTTTCTCCAGTTCCGCAACGCGCGCAACGACCTCGTCCTTGTCCCTGCGCTTCACGTGCGGCCGGTCGGGCGTTCCGTCGTCCTTCACACCCATCGTGACGCGGCCGTGCCAGTAGCCATCTTTGCCGAGGTAGATGGTCGATCGGCCATCGGGATTCTTGTGGCGCTTCTCTTTGTCCTCGCTCACTGCGAATTCCTTCCTAGGCAGCCTGGTTCTCACGGGCGGCGACCCGGAGACGGTTGATGTATTCGGTGATGCACTCCGCCGGAATGCGCCGGAGACGCCCGAGCGGGATCGATTCGAGTTCGCCGGACTTCAGCAGGGCAAAGAGAGTCGTCCGACCGACGCC
Source organism: Kribbella sp. NPDC048915 (assembly GCF_040649595.1). Taxonomy (NCBI): domain Bacteria; kingdom Bacillati; phylum Actinomycetota; class Actinomycetes; order Propionibacteriales; family Kribbellaceae; genus Kribbella; species Kribbella sp. NPDC048915. Next base: position 24,219 of record NZ_JBEZFT010000093.1, read on the forward strand.
GAGCTGCTGCGCGGCCTGCTCCACCGTCAGCAGCAGCGGCCCTGCGGTGGGGTTCGAAGCTTCGGTGATGCTCATGGGGAAGAGATCTCCTTCGGTTCCTGCGGGTGGGGTGTGGGACATCTGGGACAGGACCTCCGAGCGCTTGTCCCAGGCGTTTGCGCTGGTCAGAGAAGGGTTTGGGACTCTGGGACACCTGGGACAGTTCCGGTGTCGGGTGGGAAATACCGGCCGCCGTCGCGGCGGCGTAGTTGGCCGTCGTCGGCCATTCGGGAGCAGGTGCGCCGGATGGTGTCGCGGTCTTCCCCGAGGGCGTCAGAGATCGCCTTCGGGGTCGCGCCGGGAGACTGACGCAGGTATGCCAGGATCGCCGCGCGGGTGCGGTGCAGCGTGTGGTCGATAGCCGCTCCGGCCAGCAGCTCCCACGTGCCGGTTTCGGGGTCGAACCGCATCGCGCGTTCGGCTTCGTCCACGTCCCGGCCGGTGATGTGGAGTACGCCGTCTGCTTCGCCACGTGGCCGCTTGAGCGCCATGATCGTGTCTGCTGCCCCGACGATTCCGTTGGTTCCGGACAGTTCGGCGGTGAAGTCGTCGGCGGCCATCTTGCGCAGGTGGTGCACGAGCACGACCGCTATCCCGTAGGTATCCGCGATGCGCTTCGCCCGGCCCATCGCGAGGTAATCGGCGTCGTACGGTGACATGCCGGTCGGGGTAGCGCCGCGCATCTTGACGAACACGTCGATCACGACCATGCGCGCATTCGGCCGCGTATCGAGCCATCCACAGATCGCATCTGCCCCGCCGGCGGGCAGCGTCGGAAACTCGGTCAGCAACGTCAACCCAGCCGGTGCCGGATCGCTGCCGAGGATCTTGCCCATGCGGCTTTGCAGCCGTCGCGGGGTGTCTTCCAACGCCAGGTACAGCACCTCCCCTGGATCGACAGTCACCTCACCGAGCACCGGCGCACCGGCCGCGATGCCGAGCGCGAGGTTGAGCGATAGCCACGACTTCCCAGCCTTCGGCGCGCCCGCCAGCAGCGACAGTCCTTCGGGGATCAGCCCGGGCACAGCCCAGCGAGGCGGGGCGAACTCTTCGGCCATCAACCGGTCGGCCGTCCAGGCGTTCGCGAACGGATCGAGCTTCGGCGGCCGGGCCGGTTCGGGCTCGGTCCGTTCCTCGAGCGGCGGCTGCCAGTCGGGGTAGATCACCTCAGCCATCCGGTAGGTCTCCTCCGGATCGGGCTCCCACGCGGGTTCCATCACGCGGCCACCTGACGCGGTCGCTTCGCCCCGGCCCGCAGCCCGGACGAGATTGTCTTGTCCGCCTCCCACGCGGTGTACGCACCGGCCGCTACCTGTGCCGATGCGGCGTCGGTGAGCACGGCGCGTACGTCGAGTTCCGCAAGGGAGCCACCGGCAACCAACTGCCCGAGAGCGACAGCGGCGGTATACAGCACGTGGTTCCGCTGGCCCTGGTCAGCAGTCCGGACGCGGTTCGTCTCGGCCCTGATTGCCGAGTCGAGATAGCCTGCCCGGCGACCGGTACCGAGCTGGATAGGGGCGGCCTGTTGGACGGGTGCGGGCGCGGGCTTGAGCGCCTCTGTGAGCCATTGGGGAAGGGGAGCCGGGGCGATGTCGTACACGGTGCGGTAGCGGCGTCCTGAGGCCACCGAGACGGCTCCGACGACGTACCCGCCGTGGGCGCGGGTGTCGATCAGCCAACCGAGTCGAGCTTGAGTGTTGCGCAGCTCGATCCCAACCGGGGCAGAGAAGTACAGGTGTTCGCCGCCCCTGCCGGTCAGCACAGTGTGGGTGTTCCAGGGGTACGACTCCCCCGCCGCGTCCGCGCGATCGGCCAGAACGTCAGCACCGCAAGTGATCCCGGGCTTGCGCCACTCGTCCGGTGCCGTCTGACCGGGCTTGGGCTGGTCCAGATCGATCACGATCAGGTTGGACGGTCCGCAGGCGACCCCGACGCCGTACGGGCCGGACGACCAGCACCGCTCGATCCGTGCCGTGTCGGTGGTGGCGCGGTGCTCCCAGTCTTCGACCGCCGGACGCTTGGCGTCCGGGACGAGCGGGAACACGTGCCAGCCTTGCGAAGCAGCAGTGAGGGCAGCGGCCAGCAGGTCGTTCATAGGTGGTTCCTCCTCCGATATGGGTCAAGCGGCGTGCGGGTAGCTGGCGGGATGGTTGGCGGCGTCGATGCAGTCGACGCAGCGGCCGTCCGAGGTGGGGATGCAGTAGTCGGTGACGGCCTTGCAGAGTCCGCAGGTGCGGCGGGCCTGCATCGCCTTGTCGAGTGCGTTGAGCTGCGCCGGTGACGGCGTACGCGACGGTTTGGCGAGGTCGAGCCGGTACAGCCACGCCCAGCGCTTGCCGTTGCGCCACACGAGCAGCGCGTACGGCTCGTGACCGCCCGGCGACATGCGCATCGCGCGGAGCTGTCGGCGGGTGGCGAGCCCTGCGGGTGCCCACCGGAACCGGAACACCGGGGTTCCGTGGTAGTCCCAGCCGAGGGCCTGTTGGCCGTTCCACAGCTCGACCCAGCACGACTTCGCGGGGTGCAGGCTGAGCCCGTCCAGCGCGGCGCACATCAGCGCTTCCCCCGGCCGGTGGTGGAGTTCTCGCCCGCGCCCCGGACGGCGCGCATGTGGTTGATGACGTGGCGGCCGACGCGGACCCGCAGCCCGGAGCCGTCGCACTTCCCGCAGTGCCGGTAGGCACGACCGAACGGGGACTTGAACTTGCCGACTCCCTTGCAGCGGCGGCACTTGCCGAACGGCCACACCAGGCAGGTGAACAGGTAGAACGCGACGGCGATGATCACGATGAGTAGGACCGTGGCGACCTGCCCGGCCGTGTGGATGGTGGCGGTGAGGGTAGCGGCGGGGTCGCTACCGTGGGTAGCGGCGGTCAGGGTGGCGGTAGCGGCGCGGGACAGCATGGGAAGCCTCCAACAGGCTGTTTTTGGGCGTGAAGGACCGTGACCGCGACCCGCTACCTGCGGATATACGGCCTGGTAGGGATTGGGTTGCGAGGTAGCGGGACGGGTAGCGCGAGCGCTACCGGTAGCGTCGGGGCCGCTACTTCATCCGTCCCGCACCCTCAGTTGGTTTGGTTACGCTCCGTAGATCAGTTGGTCTTGTCGCGGCGGGTCATCGCGGCGCGGATGTCGGCGGCCTTGACGCCCTTGCGGGTGACGCCGTCGCGCTTCACGTTCACGCTCGGGACGCCCTGGGCGCGGGCCTGAGCGGAGATCGCCTCGGGCGTGGTGCCGTCGTACTGCTCGGGCATCCGGGCACCCAGCCGTCCGGCGATCGTGTCCCAGTGCGCGGCATTGTCCGCGTCCATCACGGTCAGCATGTCGGCCAGCACGTCACGGGTCGCACGTTCGAGCTCCTCACCGGCCGCCTCGCCGGTCAGCGTCCCGGCCGCCTCGCGGTACTTGCGCGCGGCGGTCAGGATCTTGTCCGCGTCGGCCGCATCCGCGAGGAACGACCGGACAGTCGGGGTGTTGTCCGTGACGCCGTACAGATAGCCGACACCCCGGTACTCATCGCCCACCGGCAGCGTCGAGGCGTCGAACCCTTCCTGGTACGCGTCACCACCCAGGATCGCTTCCGACACGGTGCGGTTGCCGCACTTCAGCGCGAACCGTGCCGAGTGGTTGTCCCGGTAGCGGTTGAACAGCCGCGACACGTCACCCGCACCGACACCAGACGGCTTCTGCGACGACGAGATCAGCACGACACCAGCAGACGGGCCTACGGCCTGGATGCGGGACAGCTTGGCCGCGATCTCCTTGTTCACGGCCTGGTCCTCGGTCTCGAAGTAGACCTGGAACTCCTCCATCACCATCACCAGCACCCG
>NZ_JBEZFT010000094.1:0-27674 GCF_040649595.1 Kribbella sp. NPDC048915
GGTGGGTTCACCCACGGTGTTGTGGGTTCCGCACCCTTCACACGGGTCAGGAACCCACAACACGATGGGTGAACCCACCGCGCGGGAACGCGCGCGGGAACGCGCGCGGTCGGCCAGCGCGGGCGCCGTCTCGGTCGCCCGGACCCACCCACGGATCGGTCACAAGAGCCGGATGTCCGTTCGTGGTGGGGGTTGTCTGCTCGTGTGCCAGCAGAGAACCCCCACGACACGCGGTTCACCCATCGTGTTGGCCCGGACGATCTAGCACGGCTCCGGTTCGTCACCAGAGGCTCGACTTGGCGAACCGGCGGGCGAACGAGTTCGCCAGCACCAGCAGCACCAGCCCGATCACCGACCGGAACAACCCGATCGCGGTGGCATAGCTGAACTGCGGCACAGCCGACGCGAGGCCGATCTTGTACACGTAGGTGTCGATCACCTCGGCCGTGTCCAGGTTCAGGTTGTTCTGCATCAGCAGCACCTTCTCGAACCCGACGGACAGGATCGAGCCGATGTTCAGGATCAGCAGGATCACCGCCACCGGCACGATCGCGGGCAGATCGATGTGCCACATCCGCCGCAACCGGGACGCGCCGTCGACGATCGCCGCCTCGTGCAGCTCCGGCGGCACGCTCGTCAGCGCGGCCAGATAGATGATCGCCGCGAAGCCCATCGTCTGCCACGCACCCGACCAGACGTAGAGGTGCCGGAACAGCCCGGCGTCGCCCATGAAGTCGACCGGTCCGAACCCGAACAGGCCGATCAGCCGGTTCGCCACTCCGCTGCTGGGGTTGGTCAGGACGACGATCAGCCCGACCACGACGACCGTCGAGATGAAGTGTGGTGCGTACGTGATCAGCTGCGCGGACCGGCTGAACCACTTCTTCCGGACCGTGTTCAGGCAGAGCGCGAGGATGATCGGCAGCGGGAACGTCGCCACCAGCTCATACACGTGCAGGAACACCGTGTTCTTGATCAGCCGCCAGAACTGGTACGACTCGACGAACCGGTCGAAGTGTTTCAGCCCCACCCAGGGACTGCCCCAGATCCCGGACACGACGTTGTAGTCCTTGAACGCGATGATGACGCCGTACATCGGCCAGTAGGCGAACAGCGCCAGCCAGAGCAGCGGCAGCGCGAGCATCGCGTACAGCTGCCAGTTGCGGCGGATCCGCAGTCCGAGTCCGGCCGAGTTCTGCGCCACCGGCTGGGTGCGTCGGCGCGCGGACTTGCGCGCATCGGCGCGCGGGGTGGTGCGAGTTTGGGTCGAGGTCGTCATCCGCTCATCCCTTCAACGAGCCGATCATGGCTCCCTTGACGAAGTGCTTCTGCACGAAGGGATAGACCAGCAACGGCGGGATCATCCCGATCACGATCAGCGAGTACTTGAGCTGCTGCTGCAGTTCCTTCAGCTGGGCCAGCTTGCTGGTGTCCGGCATCTGCGACGGGTCGACCTTGCTCTGGATCAGGATCTGCCGCAGCACCACCTGCAACGGGAACAGGTGCTCGTTGGTCAGATAGATCAGCGCGTTGAAGAACGTGTTCCACTGCCCGACCGCGTAGAAGAGCAGGTTCACCGCGATGATCGGTTTGCTCAACGGCAGCACCACCCGCCAGAAGAACCCGAAGTCGCTGCAGCCGTCGACCTTGCCCGCCTCGACCAGCTCCTCCGGGATCGTCACCATGAAGTAGGTCCGGGTGATGATCACGTTCCAGACCGCCAGCGCGGTGGGCAGGATCATCGCCCAGCGCGTGTTCAGCAGCCCGAGCTGGTCGACGACCAGGTACGTCGGAATCAGTCCGCCGCTGAACATCATCGTGAACACGAACGCGGCCATGATCAGGCCCTTGCCCGGCAGCCCCTTCCTCGACAGCGGGTACGCCGCGAGCAGCGTGAGCACCGTGGCGACCACAGCGCCCACGACCGCGTAGTACACCGAGTTGCCGAAGCTGCTGACGATCGCGTCGTAGTCGAAGATCGCCTTGTACGCGTCCAGCGTGAAACCGACCGGCCACAGCCACACCTCGCCGGCCGACACCTTCGACGTGTCACTCACCGACGCACTGACGACGTACACGATCGGGTACAGGATCGCGACGCAGAACAGGCCGAGGGCCGCGTAGATGCACGCCGCCGCGATCTTGTCGCCGCGGGTGTCCTGGATCGGCGCCCCCGTGCCCAGCCGCCGCTCGTCCGGCGACAGGGTCCCGGCGGCGCTCATCCGTTGTAGGTCTCGTAGGCGGCCTGCTGCAGGTCCAGATACGGCTTCACGCCGATCTTCTCGATCCGGTCCTTGTAGTCGTTCCAGGCGCTGTCGTCGTTCGGGTCGAGCTGACCGGTGACGAACTTGGAGAACGACAGGTTGACCTCGGTCTTCAGGTTGGTCTTGAGCTCCGCCTCCTGCGCAGCCTGATCCTGGTCCAGCGTCACCGGCGGGAACTGCATCTCCTGCGGCTGCTTGTACGGGAAGTAGTTGTCCAGCGTCTGCTGGTACAGCGGCTTCTCGAAGGTCAGGTCCTTCGGGTTCACCCGTTCGCCGAGGCGGAAGCTCTCCGAGCGGTACATGGTGTTGTACTGGCTCCAGCTGATGTTCTTCTCGGAGTTCCAGGTCGCCGAGAACCCGTACACCGCCTGCTTGCCGTTGATCCCGAGCTCGCCTTTCTTGGCCCACTCGAACTGCGGACCGCCGTACCCGCGCAGGATCGCCTCGAGCTCCATCTGCGTGTCGGCCCACTGCACCAGCAGCTCCGGCCGCTCACACTTCTTCGTGATCACCAGCTTCGCCACCTCGACACCGACGCCGAGGTAGTTCCAGGCGGCGTACCGGACGCCGTTCGGGCCTTTCAGCGGTGGGACCGCCAGGTACTTGCGCCAGCGGGCGTTCGGGTCCTTCTGGTCGATGTCGAGGAAACCGCCCCAGTAGTACGAGCGGGCGCCGCCGATGATCGGCTTGCCCGGCGCGTTGCCGTACCGCAGCATCTGATCGGCGTCCGCGGTGAACACGTCCTTGTTGATCAGCCCCTCGGCGTACATCCCGTGGATGAACTTCAGGCCTTCGCGCCACTCGTCCTTGCTGTACGCCGCCTCGACCTTGCCGTCGTTCACCACCAGCCACGGGTCACCGGGGTTGTAGAGGAACGCGTTCATGAAGAACGTGTCGAACGGGGCGTCCTTGTACCCGGCGAACGGGATCGTCCGGCCGTTACCGCCGAGGTCCGCCTTCTTGAACGCGCGCAGTAGCTCGACGAACTGGTCGGTGGTCTCCGGGATGTCCAGTCCGACCTGCTCGATCCAATCGGTGTTCAGGAACGTCCGGCCGTTGCTGGCCCGGCAGTGGTAACAGTCGTTGATGTTCGGGAACGAGTAGACCTTCTTGTCCGGCGCCTGCACGAGCTTGCGCGCGTCCGGGTAGTCCTGCATCGCCTGCTGCAGGTTGAGCGCGTGCGAGCCGATGTACTGGTCGATGTCGGCGAACAGACCCTGCTGGCCGTACAGGAACAGCTGCGAGCGGCTGAACCCGATCCCCATGAACGCGTCCGGGATGTCGCCGGCCGCGATCATCGCGTTCACCTTGGTCATCACGTCGTCGGCCGTACCGCCGACCTGGTTCCACTCGATGTGGATGTTGGTCTTCTGCTCGAGCCACTTGGTGAAGGCATTGGTCCGCCAGTCCCCGACGGTCACGTCCTGCGGGACGACGATCTTGAAGGTCACCTTCTCGGTGCTGATCGGCTTCAGCTCACGGGCGACGGGACCGACGTACCCCTCGGGGTACTGCACCGTGGTCAGCTTCGGGCCGAGCGTGACGCTCGGCGCGACGGGACCGGCGTTACCTGCTCCGCCGGTCGCACTGCTCGAGCCACTGCACCCACTGAGCAGCCCCCCGCCGGCTGTCGCCGCGGTCAGTCCGAGTGCCCCGGCAATCAATGATCGACGGCTGAGATTTCCGCGCGCGTCGTCGTTCGGCATGGTTCCTCCTAGGCGGCTGGTCGGAACGAAGTCGAGCAGATCCGAGTTGAGATATCCGATAGGATCTCGGATCTTTGCCGGAGGATCGCACAGAAATTCTGAGCACGGAAGACCCCAGGACCACTGAACGAGATCAACCGATCACCGTTCGTATCTTGCGTGGCAAACGCTTGCCCCTTGCGCGGCGGCGGCCAACTTTCTTGCGGCAAGAAATCCCGCGGCCACGGCAACAGCTCCGGTCCAGATGGGTCGTCGGGCCAGGGTTCCGGAGCCGGCTTCCGGTCTGGATAGGGTTCTGGGCATGACGACGCCCCGGTTCATCCTCGACCTGCGCGAGAAGATCGGTCACGACCTGCTCTGGCTGACCGGGATCACAGGCGTGGTGCTGAACGATGCCGACCAGGTCCTGTTGGTGCGGCGCTCCGACAGCGGGCGGTGGAGTCTGGTCGCCGGAATCCTCGAGCCAGGTGAGCAACCGGCGGTCGGGCTGGTGCGGGAGATCGAGGAGGAGACCGCGGTCAAGGCCGTGGTCGAGCGCCTGGTCAGCGTCGAGTCACTCGCTCCGGCGAGCTACCCGAACGGTGACCAGGTCCAGTTCCTCGATCTCTGCTTCCGCTGCCGCGCGGTGGCCGGCGAGGCGCGGGTGAACGACGACGAGTCGCTCGACGTGCGCTGGTGGCCGCTGGACGCGCCGCCGGAGCTGCCGGAGCGGGAGCTCGCCTGCCTGGCGAACGCCCTCTCCCCCGATCCGGCACCGATCTTCGCGACCTCCTAGTGCGCGACCTTCTAGTGCGCCGCCTCGTGCCAGGTGCGGCCGACGCCGACCGAGACGTCGAGCGGGACGGCCATCTCGACCGCGTGGCCCATGTCGTGCCGGACCAGCTCCTCCAGCGCTTCCCGCTCCCCCGGCGCGATCTCGAAGACGAGCTCGTCGTGCACCTGGAGCAGCATCCGCGACTTCAGGCCGGACTCGCGCAGTGACCGGTCGACCTTCAGCATCGCCATCTTGATGACGTCCGCGGCCGAGCCCTGGATCGGCGCGTTCAGCGCCATCCGCTCGGCCATCTCGCGGCGCTGCCGGTTGTCACTGGTGAGGTCCGGCAGGTACCGCCGGCGGCCGAGGATGGTCTCGGTGTACCCGGTCTTGCCGGCGTCGATCACGATCGACCGCAGGTAGTCCCGGACGCCGCCGAAGCCCTCGAAGTACTCGTCCATCAGGCCCTTGGCCTCGTCGACGCCGATCTTCAACTGCTGGCTCAACCCGTACGCCGACAGGCCGTAGGCGAGGCCGTAGTTCATCGCCTTGATCTTCGCCCGCTGCTCCTGAGTGACCGCCGACGGGTCGACCGAGAAGACCCGGGACGCAGTCACCGAGTGGAAGTCCATCCCGGAGTTGAACGCGTCGATCAGGCCTTGGTCGCCGGACACGTGCGCCATGATCCGCATCTCGATCTGGCTGTAGTCGGCCGACATCAGCGACTCGTTGCCCTCGCCGACCACGAAGGCCTGCCGGATCCGGCGGCCCTCCTCGGTGCGGATCGGGATGTTCTGCAGGTTCGGCTCGGTGGAGCTGAGCCGGCCGGTCGCCGCGATGGTCTGGTTGAACGTGGTGTGGATCCGGCCGTCCCGCGGGCTGATCGTCTTCAGCAGTCCCTCGACGGTCTGCCGCAACCGGGTCGCGTCGCGGTGTGCCAGCAGGTACGCCAGGAACGGGTGCTCGGTCTTCTCGTACAGCGCCTGCAGCGAGTCGGCGTCGGTGGTGTAGCCGGTCTTGGTGCGCTTGGTCTTCGGCATCTGCAGCTCGTCGAACAGCACCACCTGCAGCTGCTTCGGCGAGCCCAGGTTGATCTCCTTGCCGATCACCTCGTACGCCGCCGTCGCGGCCTCCCGGACGCCCGTGGCGAACCGGTTCTCGAGCTCCTCCAAATACGGCCGGTCGACCGCGATCCCGTCGCGCTCCATGCCCGCGATCACCCGGATCAGCGGGAGCTCGACGTCCGCGAGCAGCGCCGTACCGGCCTGCTTCTCGAGCGCCTCGTCGAGGGTGTCGGCGAGGTCGGCGATCGCGCGAGCACGCAGCATCGTGTGATCCGCGGCCGGACCGCCCTCGACGTCGTCGAAGCTGAGTTGACCGTTCTCCGCTTCCTCGGTGCGCAGCTCACGCTTGAGGTACCGCACGGTCAGGTCGGCCAGGTCGTAGGCCCGCTGGTCCGGACGGACCAGGTACGCGCTCAGCTGGGTGTCGGAGCTCAGGCCGCCGAGAGTCCAGCCACGCTCGAGGAAGCCGAGCAGCGGACCCTTCACGTCGTGCAAGGCCTTCGGCTGCTTCTCGTCGGCCAGCCAGGCCTGCCAGGCGGCGTCGTCGTCCGGCGTCATCGTGGTCGGGTCGAACCAGGCCGCTGCGCCCGACGTGGTCGCCAGCGCGAGGCCGGTGATCTCGCCGGTGCCGCCGCCCCAGCTGCCCTGGACCGCGATGCCGACCCGCTCACCGCTGCTCACGTGCTCTTTGAGCCAGGCCGCGACCTCGCCCGGCTTCAGCTGCACGCCGTCCAGCTCGAAGCCGTGGTCCACAGTCGCGTCGACCTCCTCGTGCTCGGCGACCAGCCGCTCGCGCAGCACCCGGAACTCCAGGCTGTCGAACAGCGTGTGCACCTTCTCCCGGTCCCACGGAACCCGGGCCAAGTCGTCGACCGAGACGTCCAGCGTCAGGTCGCGGACCAGCTCGTTGATCTGCCGGTTCCGGATCACGTCGGCCAGGTGCGCCCGTAGCGACTCGCCGGCCTTGCCCTTGATCTCGTTCACCCGGTCGACGACCTCGTTCAGCGAGCCGAACTGGTTCAGCCACTTGGCCGCGGTCTTCGGGCCGACCCCGGGCACGCCCGGCAGGTTGTCGCTCTGCTCCCCCACCAGCGCGGCGAGATCCGGGTACAGCCGGGGGCCGACACCGTACTTCTCCTCGACCGCCGCCGGGTCCATCCGGGCGATCTCGGAGACGCCGCGCTTCGGGTACAGCACGGTGACGTTGTCGCTGACGAGCTGGAACGCGTCCCGGTCGCCGGTGCTGATCAGCACCTCGAAGCCCTGCTCGGAGGCCTGCGTGGCGAGCGTCGCGATGATGTCGTCGGCCTCCCAGCCGTCGATCTCCGTGGTCGGGATCCGGAGCGCCTCGAGCACCTCCTTGACCAGCGAGATCTGGCCGCTGAACTCGTCCGGCGACTTGGACCGGCCGGCCTTGTACTCCGCGTACTGCTCGGAGCGGAAAGTCTTGCGGGAGACGTCGAACGCGACGCAGACATGCGTGGGCTGCTCGTCGCGGAGCATGTTGATCAGCATCGAGGTGAACCCGTACACCGCGTTGGTGTGCTGGCCGGTCGTGGTGGAGAAGTTCTCCACCGGGAGCGCGTAGAACGCCCGGTACGCCAGTGAGTGCCCGTCCAGCAGCAGGATCCGCGGCCGCCCCTCACCCGGGGTCGCGGCACCCGCCGTCTTCTGCTCGGTCATCGTCGTCGTGTTCGTCTCTCCAGCCACACACCGACTCTAGTGGTTCCCGCGGACAGTTTCCGTCCCCCGCCCCAGCGCCCCGCCCGGACAGTTCTGACACACTGCTGCGGTGACCGACGAATTGAACCTCGGCCCGGGGATGGGCCTGGAGGGAACCCTGCTGGAGCGGATGGGGATCGTTGTCCGGGAAGCGACGCCGGAGCGGGTGGTGGCGACGATGCCGGTGCAGGGCAACACCCAGCCGTACGGCCTGCTGCACGGCGGCGCGTCCTGCGTCCTCGCGGAGAGCCTCGGGTCGATCGGGTCCGCGCTGCACGCGGCGACGTACGGGAAGGTCGCGGTCGGTGTCGACATCAACGCGACCCACCACCGCGCGGTCCGGGACAGCGGCGGTACGACGGTCACCGGCGTCGCGACCCCGATCTACCTCGGCCGGACGACGACGTCCTACGAGGTGATCGTCACCGACGACCGGGACAAGCGGGTCTGTACCGCACGTATCACCTGCCAGCTGATCCAGGCCCCGCCCGGCAGCTGAGCCGCGGGGTTCAGCTAGCGCTCGGCGCGGGAGCTGAGCGCGCGGCGAGCAATCGCGGAGCGCCGCGACGACAGCAGGGCAAGCAAGTTCGGGGCGTGCTCGGAATTCAGCCGGCGACGGACGGTGTGCGTGTTCGCGAACCGCAGTACGCCGGCCTGGCCGAGCCCGAGCCGCGCCAGGAAACGGTTCGCCTCGCGGGCGATCGCCGGCGCGACGACGGCCAGGTGAAGGCAACTGTCGTGCTCGGCCCAGGCGACCGCTTCGGCGATCAGTGCCCGGCCGAGTCCGTGCCGGCGGGAGGTGTCGCTGACGTGCAGGTACTCCACGGTGACTGTGGTGTCGTCATGCAGTGGGCTGATCGCCGTCCGGCGCAGGTACGCCATCCCGTGCACCTCGCCGTCGAGCTCGACCACCAGCAGCCGGCCGAACGGGTCGTCCAGGTGCTTGCCGATGGCAACCTGAGCGGCGGCGACGGACGGCGGGGCAGGTAGCCGCGACGGCAGCCCCGCGGCGGTGCTGAGCTCGCGCCACAGGTCCACCAGAGCCTCGGCATCCCCCGGTCGGGCATCCCTCACCTCGACGGCAGCCACCACAGCGACCTCCCGGTCCGGTCCACCCCCGAGGTGAACAGACGGGCGGATACGCTCGTCCTCGCGCAACAGTAGGCCCTCGGGGGTCCCCTGCAAAGCTGAGCGGAGACCAGTGTGTTCATCGGGATCGGGACCGTCGTCAACGTCGCGGCGGTTCTCGTCGGATCGGTACTCGGCGTACTCGTCGGACACCGTCTGAGTCACCGCACTCGCGACCTCGTGACGGACGCGCTCGGGCTGGTGACGCTGCTGATCGCGATCACCTCGGCACTCACCGTAGGTGACGCGGTGCTCAGCGACGCCGTCGGCGACAGTGCGCCGATCCTGATCGTGCTCGGCGCGATGCTGATCGGCGGGATCGCCGGGTCGCTGCTGCGGATCGAGCAACGGCTGGAGGACTTCGGCGGCTGGATGCAGCGCCGATTCGACCGCGGCGAGGCCCGGAAAACCTTCGTGGAAGGGTTCGTGTCGGCCTCGATGGTGTTCTGTGTCGGGCCGCTGACCTTCCTCGGCGCGCTGTCCGACGGCCTCGGTCGCGGCGCCGATCAGCTGTTCCTGAAGGCGGTGCTGGACGGGTTCGCGTCGATCGCGTTCGCCGCGTCCTTCGGCTGGGGCGTCGCGGCGTCCGCGCTCGTCGTACTCGTCCTGCAAGGACTGTTGACGGCGGTCGGCGCGGTCCTCGGCGACGTCCTGCCCGAGGCTCATGTGACGGCGCTCGGGGCCACCGGCGGCGTGATGCTGATCGGGGTCGCGCTGCGGCTGCTGAAGCTGAAGCAGGTCGCGGTCGCGGACCTGCTGCCGGCGCTGATCGTGGCGCCGCTGCTGGTTCAGTTGCTTGTTGTCATCCGCAACTGAACCAGCAGCGCAGTACGTACTACAGCGCTCAGTCCTCGCCCAGGTAGGCCTTGCGGACCGAGTCGTTCACCAGCAGTTCCTGGCCGGTGCCGGACAGCACGATCTTCCCGACCTCGAGCACGTACCCGTAGTCGGCCCGCTTCAGCGCGGCCTGGGCGTTCTGCTCGACCAGCAGGATCGTCGTGCCCTGCTGCTGCAGCTCGGTCACCGTGGACATGATCCGCTTCATCATCAGCGGCGACAGACCCATCGACGGCTCGTCGAGCATCATCAGCTTCGGCCGGCTCATCATCGCGCGACCCATCGCCAGCATCTGCTGCTCACCGCCGGAGAACGTCCCGGCCGGCTGCTTGCGCCGCTCCCCCAGGATCGGGAACAGGTCGTACGCCGCGTGCAGGTCGGCCTTCACGCCGCCCGGATCCCGGCGCGCGAACGCGCCGAGCATCAGGTTCTCCTCCACCGACAGCCGGGGAAAGATCCGCCGGCCCTCGGGTGAGTGCGCCAGACCGCGGGTGACGATGTCGTGCGCGGCCAGGTGGTCGATCCGCTCGCCCTGGAACCAGATCTCGCCGCCGGTCGGCCGGAGCAGCCCGGAGACCGTCTTCAGCGTGGTGGTCTTACCGGCGCCGTTGGTGCCGATCAGCGTCACCACCTGGCCCTGCTCGACGCTGAAGCTGATCTTCTTCACCGCCTGGATCTTGCCGTAGGCAACTTCCAGGTCCTTGACCTCCAGCATGGCGGTCATGCGGGCTCACCTCCCGGTTCCTCGTCGGTGTCCTCTTCGCCGGTGCCGATGTAGGCCTCGATCACCCGCGGGTCGGACTGCACCTCCTCGGGCGTCCCCTCGATCAGGGTCTGCCCCTGGACCAGACACAGCACCCGGTCGCAGAGGTTGAAGATGAACCGCATGTCGTGCTCGATCACGACCACCGACAGCCCCGAGTCCCGGATCTTGAAGATCAGGTCACTGGCCTGCCGGGTCTCCTGCGGGTTCATCCCGGCGGTCGGTTCGTCGAGCAGGATGAGCCGCGGATCGGTCGCCAGCGCGCGGGCGATCTCCAGCCGGCGCTGGTCGCCGTACGGCATGTTCCGGGCCAGGTGCTCGGTCGAGCGGCCGAGGCCGACGAAGTCGAGCAGTTCCTGCGCCCGAACCCGGGTCGCCTCTTCCTCGCGACGGAACTTCGGCCCGCGCAGCACCGACGTGATCGCGCCCGCACTGGTCCGGCAGTACCGCCCGACCATCACGTTCTCCAGCGCGGTCATGTTCGCGAACAGCCGGATGTTCTGGAACGTCCGGGCCATCCCGGCGCGGACCACGGCCCGCGGCTTGGGCGGCAACGGCCGCCCGGAGAACCGGACCTGCCCGCTGGTCGGCTTGTACAGACCGGTGAGGCAGTTGAAGAACGTGGTCTTGCCGGCACCGTTCGGGCCGATCAGACCGACGATCTCGCCCTCGCGCACCGTCAGGTTGACGTCGTTCACCGCCAGCAGACCACCGAACCGCATGGTCACGCCGGAGGCTTCCAGAACCGGGGCGCCGGTGCCGTTGCCGGCCGCGCCCACGGTGTCGGTCACCGTCATTTCGCCTCCTGGACGGCCAGTCGTTCTTCCTCGACCTCTTCGGCCAGGGCTTCGTCCTCCTCGTGGAACTCCAGCTGCCGCCGCTTGCTCGCGACCAGCCCCTCGGGCCGGAAGCGCATCATCAGCACCAGCAGGAGACCGAACAGCAGCAGCCGGTACTCCGAGAAGAACCGCAGCTTCTCCGGCAGCAGCTTCAGGATCGTCGCACCGAGCAGCACACCGGCGATGGTGCCCATCCCGCCGAGCACGACCGCGGCGAGCAGGAACGCCGACTCCAGGAAGATGTACTGATCCGGACTGACCGCACCGTCCTGATGGGCCTTGATCGTGCCCGCCAGACCGGCCAGGAAGGCGCCGACCGCGAACGCGAGCAGCTTCAGCCCGAAGACGTTCACACCCATCGCCTCGGCGGCCTTCTCGTCCTCCCGGATCGCCACCCAGCCGCGCCCGATCCGGCTGTTGTTCAGCCGGGAGAACACCAAGATGACGCCGCCGATCAGGAGCAGCAGCAGGAAGTAGTAGTTCGAGAACCGGCCGAGCGGGACCCCCGCGACAACGTGCTCGTCGCCGAAGTTGAACCCGAGGATCTCCAGGTCCGGGATGCCGGGGATGCCGTTCGGGCCGTTGGTCAGGTTCGGGCCGTTGTTGCCGTCCAGGTTGAACATCGAGAACCGGAAGATCTCACCGAAGCCCAGCGTCACGATCGCCAGGTAGTCACCCGAGACCCGCAGCGTCGGTGATCCGATGATCAGACCCAGGATCGCGGCCACACACGCACCGATCAGGACGACCACCAGGAACGGCGGGGTCCAGCCGATGGTGGCGAAGCCGGACGCCGACAGCATCGCGGCGACGTACGCACCGGCGCCGAGGAACGCGATGTACCCGAGGTCCAGCAGGCCGGCCAGGCCGACCACGATGTTCAGGCCCATCGCGGTCGCGCTGAAGACCAGCACCGAGCCCGCGATCGACATGTTCGCGTCCGACCCGTTCTGGGTGAACGGGAACAAGAACGCCGCGACGAACGCCCCCAGCGTCAGCACCTTGCGATGCCGCTGACCGGCGTACGACATGAACGTCAGCGCGCCGGTCCGGAACAGACCGACCACGGCGACGGCAACGAACAGCAGGCAGAGGATGAACAACCATGCGTCGTCCAGCCCGAGCGCGTACGCCGCGATGAACAAGAACGCGGCCAGCATCACGCAGATCGACAGGATCTCGGCCCATCCGGGCAGCCGCGCCTCGGTCAGGTCCCGCAACTGCCGCTGCGGCAGCAGGTACGCCGAGACCGCGATCAGCAGCGCACCGACCAGCGAGACGTACCCGCCGGGGTTGACGTTGATCAGGCCGTCGGACTCCACCGAGATCGCGACCAGAACCAGCACCATGTAGAGCGTCAGCCCGACACCGAGGGCACGCAGGCCGTGCGTCGCGTCCAGCCACGGGCCCAGCTTCTTGGCCAGCGGTCCGCGCTCGATCAGCAGCAGTGCCAGCGCAAGCAGCGCGGTGATGATCGCGAGGATCTGCAGGCCGCCCGGGTAGAAGTTGATCGACAGGTCGTTCAGGATCGAGCCGTCGTAGCTCCAGGACAGGAACGACCCGACGATCACCAGCGCCACACCGGCCAGGCCGAGCGGCCAGGCGATCGGTTTGCCCGGCTTCCCGGCCGGCTCCTCCACGACGTCGTCGACAGGAGTCTTCACGTCGGTCATGCGCGGTCCACCACCCTCGCGCCCAGCAGGCCCTGCGGCCTGAACACCAGAACCAGGATCAGGATCACGAACGCCCACGCGTCCTTCCAGGTGCTACCGCCGAACTGGCCCGGGATGTACTGCGTGGCCATCGCCTCGACGACACCGAGCACCAGGCCGCCGACGACGGCGCCGTAGATGTTGCCGATACCGCCGAGCACCGCCGCGGTGAACGCCTTCAGACCGGCGAGGAAGCCCATCCGGAACTCGATGTTGGTGTTCTGCAGACCCTGCGAGACACCCGCGATCGCGGCCAGCACAGCGCCGAGAGCGAACGCGACCACGATGATCCGGTCGACGTTGATCCCCATCAGCCGGGCGGTGTCCGGGTCCTGCGACACCGCCTGCATACCGCGGCCCATCCGGGTGCGGTTGACGAAGTACCAGAGCCCGGCGGCGCAGACGACGAGGGCGCCCACGGTGAAGATCGCGGACCGCTGGATGGTCACGCCACCGATCTGCAGGGCCGAACCGCTGACCACGTCGATCTGCGGGAACGGGATGCGCAGCTTCGCGCTCGGCCACTCGACCTTGGTGATCAGGGTCTGGTAGAGGATCCAGCTGACCTCGGCGAGCACCGAGCCACCGACCGCGGCGGCGACGATCGCCGGCACCGGGATCTGCGTGCGGGCCTTCCGCCGGGTGGCCAGAGCCGCCAACCAGCCGACGCCGGTCCCGACCAGTGCGCCGAGCACGATCACCGCGGCGATCGTCAGCGGGCTGAGCTCGGAGTCGATCACCCGGACCACGATCCAGACCGCGACCCCGCCGACGGCGGCGCCGAGCAGCGGGGCGCGGTCGTACCACTTCGAGATCGGGTGGTTCAGGTCCGCTTTCGCGACCCGGCCGCCGACCGCGTAGCCGACGCCGATCGCCAGACCGGTGAACACCACCACCGTCCACTCGGGCTGCTCGTAGAACAGCCGGACGAACTCCTGCAGGAACACCGAGATACCGATCGCCGTGATCAGCGGCGCCAGTCGTGGCGCGTTCCGCAGGGGACGGTACGCGACACGTTCCATCGCCACCGCGGTGCCGACGGAGGCGATCATGGCTCCGACGATCATGACCGGCAGGATCCACACGCTGGTCTCACCGTCGAAGAACAACAGGTATGTCGTCAGTGCGCCGAACGCACCGATCATGAACACCTCGCCGTGGGCGAAGTTGATGAGCTGCACGATGCCGTACACGACCGTGTACCCAACCGCGATCAACGCGTACAGCGAGCCCAGGGTCAGCCCGTTGACGAGTTGCTGAAAGAACTGGTCCACGTCGACCTCCCATCTGCCTCGTTATGACACGCCAGGGGGCGGGAGGATCGCTCCCACCCCCGAGACATGAGGTCGACTCTGCCTACTTCTCCTCGAAGTCCTTGGTCTCGACGGTGGCCCACTTGCCGCCGTCGACCTTGTAGACCGTGAGGACCTTGGAGGTGGTGTCGCCGTACTGGTCGAAGGCGACCTTGCCGGTCACGCCGTCGAAGGAGACGTTGCTCATGGCATCGACCGTCGCCTGCCGCGCGGACTCGACGTCCTTGGCGTCCTTCAGCGAGGTCTTGAGCGCGTTGATGATCGCGTTCGCGGCGTCGTACGAGTAGCCACCGTAGGCGGCGTACGGCTCCTTGTAGTTCTGCGCGTTGTAGTCCTCGACGAACTTCTTCGCCGACTCCAGGCTGTCGACCGGCGCACCGACCGACGTCGCCAGGTCACCGGTGCTGGTGTTACCGGCCAGCGTGATGTACTTCGGGTCGAAGATGCCGTCGCCGCCCATCAGCGGGACGTTCAGGCCGGCGGCCTTCATCTGCTGCGACAGCGGGCCCGCGTTCGGGTACTCACCGCCGTAGTAGACCGCCTGCGGAGCGGACGGCTTCACCGCGGAGATCACGGCCTGGTAGTTGGAGTCGTCCGGGTTGATGGTCTGCGCCGAGACGATCTGACCGCCGAGCTTCTTGAACTCCTCGGTGAAGGTGCCGACCAGACCCTGGCCGTACGCCTTCTTGTCGTGGATCGTGGCGACCTTGGTGATCTTCGCGGTCTCGTACAGGTACCGGGCCGCGAACGGGCCCTGAACCGCGTCGGTCGTGCAGGTGCGGAAGTACGTCGGGTACGGCCGCTTCGGCTCGGTCTGCCACTTCGCGCCCTGGGTCAGACCCGGGCCGGTGTTGGCCGGCGAGACCTGGACGATGTTCTTCGGCGCGAGAACCGGCTGGACCTGCTGGCTGGTGCTGGTGTTCAGCGTGCCGACCACGCCGATCACGTCGGCGTCACTGGCCAGCGAGGTGGCCGCGTTCTTGGCCGGCTCGGTCTTGCCCTCGTCGTCCTTGGCGTCGACCTCGAGCTTCCAGCCCGGGATCGCGTTGGAGTCGTTGGCCTGCTTCACGGCGAGTTCGACGGAGTGCTGGATACCCAGACCCAGAGCCGACAAGTCTCCGGACAGCGGCGCGATCACGCCGATCTTCGCGGTCTTGGTCGTTTCTCCGGAGCCCCCGCCAGAGTCGCCGCCACTGCGTGAGCCGCAGGCAGTCAGGGCCAACGACGCAACGATCAGCGACGCGCCGACCCGTACTACGGAACGCTGGTGCACTGTTCCTCCCATGTCTGGATAGTCCCAGCGAAACCGGGACTCTCGCGCGTTTGCCGCGAGCACCGGCAGGTTAGACCCCACGATGGCCCGGAGCGAACAGCGCATCGGCTGTGTTGTGAGGTCGTTACCCCGGTAAGGATCGTCTCTTGACCTGATTACTGTCCGGACCGGTATCTCAGTGACCCTGTGTCAGTGGCCGGTTTTACTCGGTGAGATTCGCCGTTTTCGGAGTACAGCGTTCGCCACGTTTCGTTACCAACGACCGGTCGCCGTCAGCGCATTGTCACGACACGCCGAAACGACCTGCAGACCGCCGAAGTTCTTTGCTCAGCAGCCGGCCGGTGACGCGGAGTGCCTGTTCGGTCAGGAATCTCCGGCCTCGTTGACGACCAGCTCCGCGACCTGACGCATCGACACCCGCTTGTCCATCGCGGTCTTCTGGATCCACCGGAACGAGTCCGGCTCAGTCAGCCCGAACTTGGTCTGCAGGATCGACTTCGCGCGATCCACCAGCTTGCGCGTCTCCAGCCGCTCGGCGAGGTCCGCGACCTCCCGCTCCAGCTCGGCGAGCTCGACGTACCGGGACGCGGCGATCTCGATCGCGGGCAGCAAGTCGGCCTTGGAAAACGGCTTCACCAGGTACGCCATCGCGCCGGCATCGCGGGCCCGCTCGACCAGCTCCCGCTGCGAGAACGCGGTCAGCATCAGCACCGGCGCGATCCGCTCCCCGGCGATCTTCTCGGCCGCACTGAGCCCGTCGAGCTTCGGCATCTTCACGTCGAGGATCACCAGATCCGGTTTGTGCTCGACCGCCAGCCGAATCGCCTCCTCGCCGTCCCCCGCCTGCCCGACGACGTCGTACCCCTCTTCCGCGAGCATCTCGGCCAGATCCATCCGGATCAACGCCTCGTCCTCAGCGATCACCACACGCTTAGCAGTCACACCCGACACCTTATCGAGGTCCGTCAGTTCTTAGCTCCCACAATCCCGTCCAACACCGCCCCCTCCTTCCGACTCACCGCGATCGTGTCGCATCGAGACTGGCGCCAAGGAATACCGAGCAGGTCGAGCGCATCCCGTCGCCGAGATACCACCCCAGCAACAGCGCGTACGCCGCCTCGTCCAGCTCAGCCCCATCACACCGCGGACAGCGCGATGTGGGCACGGCTTCCGCCGCGGGGCAGGCCCTGCCGCTGACACAACCGCCGCCATCGCCGGATCGTCTTGATCGCCACACCGTGGATCTCAGCGTTCGTCTTGTCGCTGACCCCGTTGTCCGACATCCGCAGCGCGGAGTCGACCGTCTCCTGCGACCTGATCTGCCCCATGCCTCATCGTCGAACGAACCACCGACAGTTTCAGATCGGCCGGGTCTATGGGCTAGGATCAGCGAGCACAGATTGAGTGCGCTGCCCTGGTATTCCAATTGGCAGAGAATGCGGATTCAAAACCCGTACAGTGTGGGTTCGAGTCCCACCCAGGGCACTGAAACTGTCGGCGGCGCCCGCCAGGCTTCGGTCATGTATGACGAGCCGACGCGGGCGATCGCACTGGCGGCGATCTCGGCCGGCGAGAGCTTGAACCCCATCGGCAAGCGCCTGGGAATCAGCCGGTCGACGCTTCGGGACTGGCGGGACCGGCCCGTCCATCCGGAGTCAGGGAGAGGATGTTTCCGCTGCGGCGGCGGCTCGCTCGAAACGTCGTACGCGCCGTACATCCGAGCCGCCCGGCGCATCGGGTACAGGTACGCGTACCCGCGGTACCTGTTCTCCAATGAGTCCGTCGACATCCAGCACCTGTGCCAGCGAGCACTCGATCTGCTCGGCATTCCCTGGCGGATGCCGCGCCCGAACATGCGCTCGGTCGCCCGGCGGGACGGTGTCGCCGCGATGGACGGTTTCGTGGGGCCCAAGTCCTGACACGACAGGGGTGGACGATCTGTTGATCGTCCACCCCTGTCGTGTCGGTGCTTACGGGTTGGGGTTGCGGTAGGCGGGGGCGATGCCTTGGATCGCGTCGCCCATGCGGTGGACCCGGAGGGCGTTGGTGGAGCCGGGGATGCTGGGCGGGGAGCCCGCGACGATGACGACCAGGTCGCCCTTGGCGACCTTGCCGAGTTCGAGCAGGCGCTGGTCGACCTGGCGGACCATTTCGTCGGTGTGGTCGACGGTGGGGACGATGTGGGTCTCGATGCCCCACACCACGCTCAGCCACGAGCTGACCGACGGGACCGGGGTGAAGGCGAGCACCGGGATCTCGGTGCGGTACCGGGCCAGTCGGAGCGCGGTGTCGCCGGACTGGGTGAAGGCCACCAGGAACTTCGCGTCCAGCCGCTCGGCCACGTCGGCGGCTGCGCGGGCGATCACGCCGCCCTTGGTGCGCGGCTCCCACTCGATCTCCTGGACCCGGCTGAGGCCGTGCTCCTCGGTCGACTCCACGATCCGGGACATTGTCTTGACGGTCTCGATCGGGAACCGGCCGACGCTGGTCTCGCCGGACAGCATGACCGCGTCCGCACCGTCGAGGACGGCGTTCGCGACGTCGGAGGCCTCGGCGCGGGTCGGCCGCGGCGCGGAGATCATCGACTCGAGCATCTGGGTGGCGACGATCACCGGCTTCGCGTTCAGCCGGGCCTGGTCGATGATCAGCTTCTGGACCAGCGGGACCTCCTCGAGCGGGAGCTCCACGCCGAGGTCACCGCGAGCCACCATGAACCCGTCGAACGCCTCGATGATCTCGTCCAGGTTGGCGACCGCCTGCGGCTTCTCGATCTTCGCGACGACCGGGATCCGCAGCCCCTCCTCGTCCATGATCTTGTGCACGAGCTGGATGTCGGCCGCGTCCCGCACGAACGACAGCGCGATCATGTCGGCCGGCAGGTGCAGCGCCCAGCGCAGGTCCTCGGCGTCCTTCTCGGACAGCGCGGGCACGCTGACCGCCACGCCGGGGAGGTTGATGCCCTTGTGGTTGGAGACCGGGCCGCCGACGGTGACCCGGCAGATCACGTCCGTCTCGGTGACCTCCTCGGCGACCAGGCCGATCCGGCCGTCGTCGATCAGCAGCTGGTCGCCCGGCTTCACGTCACCCGGCAGGCCGTCGTACGTCGTACCGCAGATGGTCTGGTCGCCCGGCACCTCCCGGGTGGTGATCGTGAAGCGCTCGCCGTAGGTCAGCGTTGCCTTGCCCTCGGCAAACTCGGCCAGCCGGATCTTCGGGCCCTGCAGGTCGACCAGGATGCCGACATTGCTCCCGGTCTCCGCCGCAGCGGTACGGATCCGCTGATAGATCCGCTCATGCTCGGCATGGGCGCCGTGGCTCAAATTGAGCCGGGCGACGTCCATGCCTGCTTGGACGAGTTCCGTGATGCGCTCCGGGGCGGCCGTAGCCGGGCCGAGCGTACAAACGATCTTTGCGCGACGCACGTCACACAACCCTACTCCTGCAAACCACTCGGTCTGCTGGTCCGCCCCCATCGTGGACCGTTACGAGGTCCCGAGGTCCCTGGCGAATCGCCTGAATCGTCAACCTCACAACGGGGTGTACGGCGCGACGGTGATCGCCCCGGTGAGCTCGGCGGTGACGCTCTGGAGGCCGATCGGCTGCCCGGACTTGTCGTAGGTGATCAGCGTGACCTGCCCCGGCCGGCGCAGCGTGTACCCCAGCGCGAAGGCGTACGCCGCTCCCCCGGTCGTCCCGTTCGTGTACGTCGTCACGGGCCGGCCGTCGACCACCCGGCTCTCGGGGCCGAGCTGCCGATGCAGGTGTCCGGACAGCACCAGCCGCGCGCAACCCCGGGCGGCGGTGTCGGCGCCGGACGCCGGGTCGTGCACCACCATCGTCGAGATCCGCTTGTCGTCGGACTGGTCGCAGGCGACGTCCGCGAGCCGCGACGACTGGTCCGCGATGGTCTCGTCACCGGGACTGTCGGCGCTCCCGAGGCCGGTCCGGGTCGGGTCGCTGTCGCCGAGGAACCGGATGCCCTCCACATCCACCGGCTTGCTGTCCAGCACGGTGAACCCGTTCTTGCGCATCGCGTTCTCGATGTGGCCGCCGGCGTCGTGGTTGCCGGCCACCGCGACCACCTTGAAGTCCCGGAAGTGCTGCCGCAGTGAGTGGATGCTGAAGACCTCCCAGCCCTGCCCCGAGGACGTGTCGTCGCCGGCGTCGATCAGGATCTTGGCGCCGCCCGCCTTCGCCACCTCGGCGGCGAAGGCGTCGATCCCGATGTTGTCGTGCCGGTCGTTGACCTGGAGCGCGACCTTCTGCCCCTCCTCGGGCTGGTGGATCCGGCCGGCAACCCCGGCCACTGACTCCTTGAGCCGGCCGTAGAACTGCGTCGAGCGCTGGTAGGTCTCGACCGCGGTCTTGATCACGCCGACGCCGCCGGTGGTGGAGAACCCGGCGGCGACCTCGACGCCCTGCAGTTGCTCGTCGAGCGGGATTTCGGGCAGCAGGTCGGCCAGCGGTTTCCATTCGGTCGGCGGGACGTCGTCCGCACGCATCCGGGCCGGTCCGAAGATCGAGGCGATCGTGATCAGCATCGCGACCAGGACGACCAGGGCCCGATGCTCCAGCCGGCGCTCGTGCCGGTGCACCAGATGCCACAGCTCCCGGCGGCGACGGACCCCGATCATCGTCCAGAGCGTCGCGACCACGACGACGATCAGCAGCCCGGAGCCGGCGCCGGCCACCGCGTTGTCGACGGCCATCTCCTCGACGACCTGCTGGATCCGCCCAATCTCACCGTCGGGCTGGGCGGCGATCAGTGCGTCGCGGTTGATCAGGTCGGTGAGGTTCGACGCGTCGGTCTCCTGGATGTCGACGTTCACGCCGAGACCGAACGGGTCGTCGGTCGGGATCCGCAGCCGCGGCAGTACCGCGCCGAGGTCGAGTGTCGCGTGCCCGTCGAACGTCGGCGACACCGTGGCCGCGTGGGCACCGATCGTGACCCGCTCGGAGTCGTTCGAGAACGCGAACAGTCCGATCGTCACCGAGGTGACCAGCCAAAGCGCGACAAGTGCGGCCCACGGCGCCATCGCGCGGAGCCGGGCCTTCGTCACCAGCCTGGTTGCCACCCTTCCAACCTATCGAGACGCACCACCTCGAGCACCGGCGAACCGCGTCGGCGGCGAAACCGGTGCTCGAGGCGGCCGAGTCAGACCGCCAGCGGGCGGGCGGTCGGCGGGATCGGGGTGGGCAGCGTGGACGAGCCGGTCAGATAGCTGTCCACACCGTTGGCGCAGGACCGTCCCTCGGCGATCGCCCACACGATCAGCGACTGACCGCGACCGGCGTCACCGCAGGCGAAGACACCCTCCACCGAGGTCTGGTAGTACTTGTCCCGCTTCACGTTGCCGCGCTCGTCGAGCTCGACCCCGAGCTGCTCGAGGAAGCCCTCGCGCTCCGGACCGAGGAATCCCATCGCCAGCAGCACCAGCTGGGCCGGAATCGTCCGCTCGCTGCCCTCCACCGGCGCGAACTTGCCGTCCTTGAACTCCACCTCGACCAGATTCAGCGCCGCGACGTTGCCGTCGGCATCGGCCTCGAAGTTCACCGTCGACACCGCATAGACCCGCTCGCCGCCCTCCTCGTGGGCGGAGGCGACCCGGTAGATCATCGGGTACGTCGGCCACGGCTGGTTGCCCGGCCGCTCCTCGGAGGGCCGCGGCATGATCTCCAGCTGCGTCACCGACCGTGCGCCCTGACGGTGCGCCGTGCCGAGGCAGTCCGCGCCGGTGTCGCCGCCGCCGATGATCACCACGTCCTTGCCGGTCGCGACGATCTGGTTCTCGACGGTCTGGCCGAGCGCGGCCCGGTTAGCCTGCGGCAGGTACTCCATCGCCTGGTGGATGCCGCCGTACTCCCGGCCGGGCACGGGGAGGTCGCGGGCCGCGGTGGACCCGGTGGCGATGACCACGGCGTCGTACCGCTGCTTGAGCTGGGTGCCGGTGACGTCCACGCCGACGTTGACGCCGGAGCGGAAGACCGTGCCCTCCTCCTTCATCTGCTGGATCCGGCGGTCGACCTGGATCTTCTCCATCTTGAACTCGGGGATGCCGTAGCGCAGCAGGCCGCCCGGGGCGTCGGCACGCTCGTACACCGCGACCGTGTGTCCCGCCCGGGTCAACTGCTGGGCGACCGACAGGCCGGCCGGGCCGGAGCCGACGACCGCGATCGTCTTGCCGGTCAGCCACTCCGGCGGCTGCGGCTTGACGTCACCGGTCTCCCAGGCCTTGTCGATGATCGCGACCTCGACGTTCTTGATCGTGACCGGGTCCTGGTTGATGCCGAGCACACACGCGGTCTCGCACGGCGCCGGGCAGAGCCGCCCGGTGAACTCCGGGAAGTTGTTGGTCGCGTGCAACCGCTCGATCGCGCTCGACCAATCGTCGCGCCAGACCAGGTCGTTCCACTCCGGGATCAGGTTGCCCAGCGGGCAGCCGTTGTGGCAGAACGGGATGCCGCAGTCCATGCAGCGACCGGCCTGCTTACCGATGATCGGCAGCAGCGCCTTGCCGGGCCCGCCGGGGTAGACCTCTTTCCAGTCCTTGACCCGCTCGTCGACGGGCCGCCGGTCGGCGACCTCGCGGCCGGTGGTCAGGAATCCCTTCGGGTCAGCCATCAGATGGCCTCCATCATCGCTCGCGTGGTGGCGTCCTCGTCCAGGCCGTCGCGCTCGGCGGCCGCCTTGGCCGCCAGCACCCGGGCGTAGTCGCGGGGCATCACCGTGGTGAACCTGGCAGCCGCGGCGGGCCAGTCGGCGAGCAGCTTGGCCGCCCGTTCCGAACCGGTCTCCTCGTGGTGCCGCCGGACCAGGTCCTGCAACAGTCCGGACTCCTGCTCGTCAACCGGTCGCAGATCGACCAGCTCCGGGTTGACGAGGGCGGGGTCCAGGTCGAGCACGTGGGCCACGCCGCCCGACATGCCCGCAGCGAAGTTCCGGCCGACGGCGCCGAGTACGACGACGCGCCCGCCGGTCATGTACTCGCACGCGTGGTCGCCGACCGCCTCGACGATCGCGGTCGCACCGGAGTTCCGGACGCAGAACCGCTGGCCGGCGCCGCCGCTGATGAACAGTTCGCCGGACGTCGCGCCGTACGCGATCACGTTGCCGGCGATGATCTGGTCGGCAGCGTCGAACCGGGCCCGCCGGTCCGGCCGGATCACCACCCGGCCGCCGGACAGGCCCTTGCCGACGTAGTCGTTGGCATCACCCTCGAGGCGCAGCGTGACGCCGCGCGGAACGAAGGCGGCGAACGAGTTGCCGGCCGACCCGGTGAAGGTCAGGTCGATGGTGCCGTCCGGCAGCCCTTCCGCGCGGTACCGCTTGGTGATCTCGTGGCCGAGCATCGTGCCGACGGTGCGGTTGACGTTGCGGATCGGGAGCTGCGCGCGGACCGGTTCGCCGTTGTCGAGCGCCGGCTTGCAGATCCGGATCAGCTCGTTGTCGAGCGCCTTGTCCAGCCCGTGGTCCTGCTCGGTGGTGCGGTGCCGCGCGGTGCCCTCGGGCAGCGCCGGCACGTGCAGGATCGGCGACAGGTCGAGCCCGTCGGCCTTCCAGTGGTCGACCGCGCGCTCGATGTCGAGCACCTCGGCGTGGCCGATCGCCTCGTCCAGAGTGCGGAAACCGAGCTCCGCCAGGTACTCGCGGACCTCCTCGGCGATGAACTCGAAGAAGTTCACCACGAACTCGGGCTTGCCGGAGAACCGCTCGCGGAGCACCGGGTTCTGGGTGGCGACGCCGACCGGGCAGGTGTCCAGGTGGCAGACCCGCATCATGATGCAGCCCGACACCACCAGCGGCGCGGTCGCGAAACCGTACTCCTCCGCGCCGAGCAGCGCGGCGATCACGACATCACGGCCGGTCTTCAGCTGACCGTCGGTCTGGACGACGATGCGGTCGCGCAGCCCGTTCAGCAGCAGGGTCTGCTGGGTCTCGGCCAGACCGAGCTCCCACGGGCCACCGGCGTGCTTCAGCGACGTCAGCGGCGCGGCGCCCGTACCGCCGTCGTGGCCGGAGATCAGCACGACGTCCGCGTGCGCCTTGGAGACGCCCGCGGCGATCGTGCCGACGCCGACCTCAGAGACCAGCTTCACGTGGATCCGCGCCCGCGGGTTCGCGTTCTTCAGGTCGTGGATCAGCTGTGCCAGGTCCTCGATCGAGTAGATGTCGTGGTGCGGCGGCGGCGAGATCAGGCCGACGCCCGGCGTCGAGTGCCGCGTGCTCGCGACCCACGGGTACACCTTCGGGCCGGGCAGCTGACCGCCCTCACCGGGCTTCGCGCCCTGCGCCATCTTGATCTGGATGTCGTCGGAGTTCGTCAGGTACTCCGCGGTGACGCCGAAGCGCCCGGACGCGACCTGCTTGATCGAGCTCCGGCGCGCCGGGTCGTACAGCCGGTCGGCGTCCTCGCCGCCCTCACCGGTGTTCGACTTGCCGCCGAGCTGGTTCATCGCGATTGCGAGCGTGGTGTGCGCCTCGGCGCTGATCGAGCCGTAGCTCATCGCGCCGGTCGAGAACCGCTTGACGATCTCGCTGGCCGGCTCAACCTCCTCGATCGGGATCGGCTGCCGGTCGGACTTGAACCCGAACAGGCCGCGCAGCGTCATCAGTCGCTCGGACTGCTCGTCCACGCGGGACGTGTACTGCTTGAAGATGTCGTACCGCCCGGTCCGCGTGCTGTGCTGCAGCCGGAACACGGTCTCGGGGTCGAACAGGTGCGGCTCACCCTCGCGACGCCACTGGTACTCGCCGCCGATCTCGAGCTTGCGGTGCGCCGGCAGGATGCCGTCCGCCGGGTACGCACGCAGGTGGCGGCGCCGGACCTCTTCGGCGATCGTGTCCAGACCGACCCCGCCGAGCTTGGACGCGGTCCCGGTGAAGTACCGGTCGATCAGCTCCTGCGACAGCCCGGTGGCCTCGAAGATCTGGGCACCCGTGTACGACGCGACCGTCGAGACACCCATCTTCGACATCACCTTCAGGACGCCCTTGCCGAGCGACTTCACCACGTTGCGGATCGCCTGCTCCGGCTCCACGCCCGGCAGGTACGTGCCCTGGCGGCACAGGTCCTCGACGGACTCCAGCGCCAGGTACGGGTTGACCGCCGCCGCGCCGTACCCGATCAGCAGCGCGACGTGGTGGACCTCGCGGACGTCACCGGCCTCGACGACCAGGCCGACCTGGGTGCGGGTCTTCTCCCGGACCAGGTGGTGGTGCACCGCGGAGGTGAGCAGCAGCGATGGGATCGGCGCCTTCTCGGCGTTCGAGTGCCGGTCGGACAGCACCAGGATGCGGGCGCCGTCGCGGATCGCGTCGCTCGCCTCGGCGCACAGCTCGTCCAGCCGCGCCTTCAGCGCCTCGCCGCCGCCCTCCACGTCGTACACGCCGCGCAGGACCGTGGTGGCCAGGCCGGGCATGTCGCCGTCGAGGTTGATGTGCCGGAGCTTGGCCAGCTCGTCGTTGGTGATCACCGGGAACGGGATCACCACCTGGCGGCAGGACGCCGGGCTCGGGTTCAGCAGGTTGGACTCCGGGCCGAGGCTCGACGACAGCGAGGTCACCAGCTCCTCGCGAATCGCGTCCAGCGGCGGGTTCGTGACCTGGGCGAACAGCTGCGCGAAGTAGTCGAACAGCAGCCGCGGGCGGTCGCTCAGCACCGCGATCGGCGTGTCGGTACCCATCGAGCCGATCGGCTCGGCACCGCTCTTGGCCATCGGGGTGAGGATGACCCGCAGCTCCTCCTCGGTGTACCCGAAGACCTGCTGGCGCCGGGTCACCGACGCGTGGCTGTGCACGACGTGCTCGCGCTCGTGCAGGTCCTCGAACCGGATCAGGCCGGCGTGCAGCCATTCGTCGTACGGGTGCTCGTTGGCAAGCTGGTTCTTCACCTCGGTGTCGGTGATGATCCGGTGCTCGTCGACGTCGACCAGGAAGATCCGGCCGGGCTCGAGCCGGCCCTTCTCGGTCACCGTCGCCGGGTCGATGTCGAGGACACCGGCCTCGGAGGCGAGCACGACCAGGCCGTCCTCGGTCACCCAGTAGCGCGAGGGCCGCAGGCCATTGCGGTCCAGGACCGCGCCGACCTTGGTGCCGTCGGAGAAGACCACCGACGCCGGGCCGTCCCACGGCTCCATCAGCGTCGAGTGGAACTCGTAGAACGCCCGCCGCTTCGGGTCCATCGTGGCGGCGTTCTCCCACGCCTCCGGGATCATCATCAGCATCGCGTGCGGCAGCGACCGGCCACCGAGGTGCAGGAGCTCGAGCACCTCGTCGAAGGACGCCGAGTCGGAAGCTCCCGGCGTACAGATCGGGTAGAGCTGCTCCAGGTCGCCCGGGATCAGGTCACTGGCCAGCAGCGCCTCACGGGCCCGCATCCAGTTCCGGTTGCCCTGGACGGTGTTGATCTCGCCGTTGTGGGCGATGTAGCGGTACGGGTGGGCCAGCGGCCAGGACGGGAACGTGTTCGTGGAGAACCGCGAGTGCACGATCCCGATCGCCGACGCCAGGTCGTCGTCGGTCAGCTCGGGGAAGAACTTGTCCAGCTGGTCGGTGGTCAGCATCCCCTTGTAGGTGATGGTCCGGCTCGACAGTGACGGGAAGTAGGTCTCGGTCTCCTTCTCGGCCCGCTTGCGCAGCCGGAAGGCCATCCGCTCCAACGCCAGGCCGAGCACCCGGCCGGTCTTCGCGGTCACGAACAGCTGCTTGAACGTCGGCATCACCGAGCGGGCCGTCGCGCCGAGCAGGTCCGGGGTGGTCGGTACGTCGCGCCACCCGACCACGGCCAACTGCTCCTCGGCCGCGAGCTCCTCGATCCGGGCGATCGCCTTCTCGGCGTCGTCGGCGTCCGCGGGCAGGAACGCGATACCGGTCGCGTACGTGCGCGGGGCCGGCAGCTCGAAATCGCACACCTTGCGGTAGAAGGCGTCCGGAACCTGAATCAGGATGCCGGCGCCGTCGCCGGAGTCCGGTTCGGCGCCGGAAGCGCCGCGATGCTCGAGATTCCGCAGGGCGGTCAAGGCCTTCGCCACGATGTCGTGGCTGGGTTCACCGGTCAGAGTCGCGACGAAGGCGACACCACACGCGTCGTGCTCGTGGCGTCCGTCGTACAAACCCTCGCTCGGGAAAGGGGCGGGACCATACATTCAGGAGCTCCCGTCGTCCTACGGTCAAAAACAACTGGCCGCGGGACAACATTGGCCCAAGCCGGGAGTCCCGAGACTACCTCATGACGCCCGCCAGATGGACCGCCTGTCCACCACGAAACGCCCTGATCACGCGCTGATGACACTGCGTAAGCAAGCGCTCACTACCAGCCCCATCCTCCCAGCGTCCCTCGCCTCCGGCCACCCCACCACCCGCCATTCACCTGCTGAGACCGACGGGCGATTCGGCCGGCTGTGGCATCCCCGCCGCCGAAAAGCCCCCTGGATGATTGATGCGCGGCCCGAAGGTGTGCACGCTCGACAGTTGGTGTGGTGCGGGGCGGGTGTGTTCGGTGTCTGGTTCACGCTCAGCTGTGACCCCTGTCACGGGAGACGTCCTGTCGACCTGACACACGCCACACGCCACCCACGCCACACGCCCGAGCGTCCTCGGCCCATCACTACGACCACCGAATCCAGACCAGGCCGTGCATCAATCATCTAGGCGAGATTTCCGCCGGACAGTGGAGGGTTTCTGTACTCCAGACGCCAAACCCTCCTAAGACCCGGTGATCACCGCAAGCGGTTGGGTGGACTCTCCCCGGGAGTCGACGAAGTGGTCAGCCAGGCTTCGTAGAACGCCTGGTAGGTGGGGTAGCGGGTGACGTCGATCGCGGAGGGAAACAGTCCCGCCAGCAGTCCTGGGCAGTGCCCCTCAGCAATCTTCCGGCGCGTGTGGCTGATGTGTGGATGGGGCCGGTGTGCTGTAGCGGCGCACGCCCTCAACTGTTTCGGGTGTTTGAGCTGTTCAGGTGTCTGAGCTGGTCCAGGAACGGGAGCCGGGGAGCACGACAACGCGGGGTTCGGTCGCGGGACTCCCACGCACGGGGATATCCGCGCCTGTTGGGGGTTCTCTGCTCGTACACCAGCAGAGAACCCCCACCACGAGGGGTTATCCGCTCGAATGCCGTGCCGCGGATCAGCCGGCGGTGATCTGGTCGGCGGTGTTCGGCACGCGGTGACGGTGGGCGTCGTGGCGTGGGTGGTGGCGCGAGGGTGGTGGTACGGCGCGAGGGTGATGGCGTGGTCGTCGGCGCTACCGGGTTTCCACAACACGGTGGGTTCACCCATCGTGTTGTGGGTTCCGTACCCTT
>NZ_JBEZFT010000095.1:0-27476 GCF_040649595.1 Kribbella sp. NPDC048915
ACGGCGCGCGTCCCCGCGGGGTGGGTTCACCCATGGTGTTGTGGGTTCCTGACCCGTGTGAAGGGTGTGGAACCCACAACACGGTGGGTGAACCCACCGTGCGGCGGAAACCCGGAAACCCCTTACGACCACACCGCACCATCACCCCACCCCACGCCACGCCACGCCCCCACGCCACGCCACGCCACCACGCCACGCCACGCCACCACGCCACGCCACCACGCGACGCCACGCCACGCCACCACGGCACCTCGCGGCACCGCGGCACCGCGGCACCGCGGCGCACCGTCACCGCGTGCCGAACACCGCCAACCAGACCACCGCCCGGCTGATCCACCGACGGCTGATCCGCGGGACGGCATACGAGTGGATAACCGCGCGTGTTGGGGGTCCTTCGTCGGTATACCAGCTGAGAACCCCCAACTGGCAGGGTTATCCGTTCGTATGAGGTTGGCTGCGTCGGTCGTGGTGCGGGCTGAAGTCGGGGGTTTGGACAGGTTGTGGTGGGTGTGGAGTGGTTATTGCTTGTTCAAGGTCCCGGGATGGGGTGCAGGGTCGCGGGTGGGGGTGCAGGGTCGCGGGTGGGGGTGCAGGGTCGCGGGTGGGGGTGCAGGGTCGCGGGTGGGGGTGCAGGGTCGCGGGTGGGGGTGCAGGGTCCCGGGTGGGGGTGCAGGGTCCCGGGCGGGTGTCCAGGGTCCCGGGCGGGTGTCCAGGGTCCCGGCCGGTTGTGCAGGGTCCCGGGATGGTGTGCACGGTCCCGGGACGAGGTGCACCGTCCCGGGTGAGTGTTCGCGGTCCCCGGTCGGAGGCTCGGAGGGCCTCGGCTCCTGGGGACGCGCGCGGTCGTACAGCGTGGGCACCGACTCGGTCGCTCAGACCCACCCATGGATCAGCCCAAGAACCGGAAAACCCCCGGGGGTAACAGTCACACGGACCGAACCACGGCTCAACTCAGCGGTCAGCCGGGTGGCCATCCTGACCTGATCGATGTGGGCGGTCGCCAGCGGTCCATGGCACAGTGATCAGAAGGTGAGTTCCACGTGTGTTCCGGCGGGATCGCCGGCGTGGTGGAGCCACAGCACGCCGTCCTCGTACTGGGTCTCGGTGGCGCCGTCCACCCGAGCAGGCTCTGACGGCAGGCGAAGTGCGGTTGTGACCTGCACGCCCCGCGGTGCCTCGCAGGAGAAGCGCAACCCGGCGTCGTCCTGTTGCCAATCGACCACACGGCCGGCGGACGCGAGCAGAACCGCATCGTCATACGAGAGGTCCCGCAGCCACGCCAGCTCTCCGGGGCCGAGCTCGCGACGGCGCACCAGCGGCAGCCGCGGATCGAGCAGATCGACGTAGTTGCCCTCGACAACCTGCGAACCGCCGGCTTCCTCGAGCACAGCGCCGATGAGGTAAGGGCCACGTCGCACCGAAAGCCAGTTGGTCGACTGCCACCCGTGCCCGCCTGCCTCGGACAGCGACCGGATCGCGGCGACCAACTCGGCGGCCCGGTCGGGCGACTCGGTGAAGTCGGCGGGCCGTGCGGCGACGAACTGCACCCGTCCTGCACCAACCGGCTGGATGTCGTCCCGTTTGCGGTCGACCCCGAGCGCCTCGGCCAGGTGATCGGCACACGTCTCGTACCGTCCGGTCCACCAGGAGCGGATCTCGTGGTACGGGTCCGCGTCGTCGCCGACGTACAGCAGGTTGCCGCCGCGGCTGACCCACCCGGCCAGCGCGTAGTGGATCCCCGGCGCCAACGGCTTCTGGAACTCGTAGCTGAGCACCAGTACGTCGACATCGTCCAACGCGTCCGGGGTGTCGATGAGGTTCTCCAGCTGCACCGGACAGACACGCTGACCTTCGTACAGCGGAGGCAATGCCAGACCGTAGAAGTCGGAGAAGTGCAGCTGGTTGCGCCCCTCCAGCGCCAATGCGTCCTGCAGCCCGTCGTAGTGCCCACTCTCACCACCCGGCGCCCAGCGCTGGAACATCGCCGTGTCGGACAGCGCGACCCCGATCCGCGGCCCCTCGTGCGCCCATTGAACATCGGGCTGGTCGAGGTCACGCAGGCTGTTCATCGCGATCAGGTAGCTGGTTGCGGTGTCAGCCGGGATCAGCGAGCGTTCCGAGGTCCCCTCCCGCAGGTACGGGCGGTTGAAGATGCGGTGCGGCCATGGCGCGACCTCGTACCGCGCGACGCCCGGATGCAGCAGCGACGCGACGAGGGTGCGCTGGTAGTTCGCGAGGTAGTCCTCCCAGGTGCGATCCGGGTGGTCCTCGATCGGGTCGTGCAGGAACCACATCCGCCGGTCGGTGCCGCGGGTCAGGTCCTGCGCGATGCCGTACTCCAGGTAGGCCGTCTCGAAGGTACGTTCCGCGACCTTCCCGGCGTACACGTTGGGCGTGCGCGACGTACCGGTCCACACCTGCGCGATCGCGCCGTCGATCGAGGGCAGCGTGCGCAGCCGGGATTCGGGACTGATGATCTGCCACTGGGTGTAGTTCAGCAGGCTGTGGGTGGGTACGTAGAACCGCACCTGCCGGCCCTGCTGCAGCGCTTCGTCGCGGAGGACCGAGGTAACGCGGTCGAGGCTGCGTGACAGCAGGTGCTGCTTCAGCTGGCCCGACCGGAAGTGCGCTTCGGGCGTGCTGTGCGGCGGCTGCCACGGCTCGTTGAAGTACGCCTGCCACTCGCGCTTGAACGACTCGGAGTATCCGGCCCGCGCCCAGAACTCCGGCTCCTCGAGGTGGATCCCCTCCACGCCGAGCGCGATGATCGGGCGGAGCTTCTCCAGCAGGTACTCGGTGAAGGCGAACGTCGGCACCATGTACGGGATGTCCGCGCTCTTGCCGTGCAGGATCGGTGAACCGTCGCCGGCCGTCTGCGCGTCGGCCCAGTGATCGCCTCCGTCCCAGCGACCGTCGAGGTAGTCCTGGTACGTCCCCCAGGAGATGCCCGTCATCAGGTGCACGCGGTACCCCGCCGCGCGCCAACGATCGATGCGCTCCGGTGTGGAGTCGTCGAGCCCGTAGACCATGACGAAGTCGGTCCGCAGATCGATCGATTCCTCGTACGGCGCGCGCTCCTGGAAGCCGGTGAGCTCGTCGTCCTTGCTGGTCGTCATACGTCCACCCTTCCCCCATCGCGGGGCTGGGCGCCAGTACGGCGTCAGGAACTGGACACCGTTGTCATCGCAGCAGGTCGGCCGCTTCGAGTTGCTGCCAAATCTCCGACTGGTCGACGACGGCGACGCCGAGCTTGTCCGCCTTGGTCAGCTTCGACGCGCCGACGTCCGCACCCGTGATCAGCAGGTCCGTGCTGGCCGATACCGACGACGCGATGGTCGCGCCGGCTTTCTCGCACAGCCGCTGGAAGGCGGGCCGGGCAACCTTCTCACCGGTCCGGGGGTCGCTGATCGCGCCCGTGACAACGATGGTCTTCCCGGCCAGCGGTGCACCGGCCGCGACCACCGGCGGCAGGTCCTCCTCGCGGACGTCCAAACAGACCCCGGCCGCACGGAGCCGCTCGAGCTCGGGCCGCAGCCGGGTCAGGTGCTCGATCAGCGACGCCGCGACCTTCGGGCCGATGTCGTCGACGGCGACGAGCCCGTCGACGCCGGCGTCCGCGACCTCCTCCAACGAGCCGAATCCGGCGCGGCACAATCTGGCGGCCGTGCCCTCCGAGGCCATCGGGATCGCGAGGCCGATCAGTGCGCGACGCAGGCCGACCTGCCGGCTCGCGTCGATCGACTCGATCATCCGGGCGGCCGAGATCTCGCCGATCCGGTCGAACTCGAGCAGCCGCTCGGCGGTCAGCGAGTAGAAGTCCGACGGATTCTCCAAGATGCCCGCCTCGGCCAGGCGCTCGATCCACACGCCGCCGATCGCGTCGATGTCGGCCGCCGCGCGGGACGCCCAGTGGATCAGGCGTCGTACGGTCTGCGCCGGGCAGGAGACGTTGGTGCAGAACAGCTCGCGGCTGTTGCCCTGCTCGATCAGCGGCTGGTCGCAGGACGGGCACCTGCTCGGCGGGACGATGTCGCGCTCCTGGCCGGTGCGCTTCGAGGCGTCGAGGACGCCGGCCACGAACGGGATCACGTCACCGGCACGGCGGACCAGCACCGTGTCGCCGATCTTGATGTCGCGGGCGCGGATCACCTCCTGGTTGGCGAGCGTCGCCCGGGTGACCGTCGTACCACCGACGAACACCGGCTCCAGCCAGGCGACCGGGGCGATCTTGCCGGTCTTGCCGACGTCCCACACCACGTCCGCGAGCAGCGTGGTCTTCTCCTCGGCGGCGAACTTGAACGCCAGCGCGCCGCGTGGCGAGTTGGACCGGGTGCCGGCCGCGGCGAACGCGGCACGGTCGGCGAGTCGCAGGACGGCGCCGTCGAGGTCGTAATCCAGCTCGTTGCGCTGCTGCTCGATCGTCGTGATCACCGCCTGCGCCGCGGCGGCGTCGTCGCAGTGCCGCATGTCGGCGACAGTGAACCCCATCTCCTGGAGCGCGCGCTCGAGGTCGGCGTTGGCGTCGTCGAGCTCGCTCAGCAGGTCGAACGCGAGGAACTGGAGCCGCCGCTCCGCCACGGTCGCCGGATCCTTGGCGCGCAGCGTCCCGGCCGCGGCATTGCGCGGGTTGATCAGCGGCTTGTCCGGGTGCGCGGCGTTGTAGGCGGCGAAGGTGGACCGCAGCATCACCGCCTCACCGCGGACCTCGACCCGATCCGGCCCGGCGAGCCGATCGGGGACGCCGTCGGTGAGCGCCTTCACGAGCGGGGTCACGTCGTCGCCGGTGGTGCCGTCGCCCCGGGTGACCGCGCGGGCGAGCCGGCCGTTCTCGTACACCAGGGCGAGGGACAGGCCGTCCAGCTTCGGCATCACGACCACCGACTGGCCGGGGAAGCGGGCGAAGAACGCCTCGACCTGCTCGGGACGGGTCGCCTTCTCCAGCGACAGCATCGGGCGCGAATGCCGGACCGGGGCGTGCAGCACCGCGGGCGCACCGACCTGGTCGAGCGGATTCGGGTCGGGGGTCAGCTCCGGGTTGGCCTCGATGAGCGCACGCAGCTCGTCCTCGATGGCGTCGTACTCCGCGTCGGCGACCGTCGGCGAACCGCGGTAGTACGCGTCGCGCAGTACGACGATCCGATCGGCAAGGTCCTGGATCCGCTCCCCAATGTCCACGGCAGAACCCTAGCCGGGAGCACCGACAAAATACCGGATCTCCTTTACGGTAGGCGATATGGGCTTCACGGTGCGACCGTTGATGCCCCAGACCTGGCCGGCCTTCGCGGAGCTGGTCGAGGCGAACAACGGGGTCTGGGGCGGCTGCTGGTGCATGGGCTTCCACGTCAAACTCGGCCAGGACCGGACGGCGGAACAGAACCGCGCGGAGAAGGAGCAGTTGGTGCGCGAGCGCCGTACGCACGCTGCGCTGGTCTTCGACGGCGATCGATGCCTCGGGTGGTGTCAGTACGGTTCCCCGGACGAACTGCCGGAGGTCAAAAGCCGGCGCCGCTACGAGAAGGAGCTGACCGCGCTCCCGGACTGGCGGATCACCTGCTTCTTCACCGGGAAAGGTCTGCGCAAGCGGGGCGTCGCCCAGGCCGCGCTCGGCGGGGCGCTCGAGGCGATCGCGGCAGCCGGCGGCGGTGTCGTCGAGGGCTACCCCGAGGAGACCGATGACCGCACGGTGTCCGGGTCGTTCCTGCACACCGGGCCGATGGCCGCCTTCGAGAGCCACGGGTTCGCTCGCACGCGGCAGATCGCGCCGCACCGGTGGGTCGTGACCCGCGAGGTGGCGCCGGCTACTCGATGACCGCGGCGTCGTCGGTGAGGTGGGTTTCCTCGCGTTTGCGGGGGAGGAGCAGCGCCGGGATCAAAGTCAGCACGACCAGCACCCACGCCACCCAGTAGGTCTGGGCGAACGAACTCGCCGCGTCGACCAGCCCTCGCGCCAGGGCGGCCGGATCCAGGTTGAGCGGTGCGATGGACTCCGGCCGGGTGTTCTCGAGGATCGCCGCCTGCGTCTCGCGGAGCCCGCCGTCCAGACCGGGGATCTGCTGGGTGCCGGGGATGATCGGCGAGTCGTTGAGGTGGTTGGTCAGGATGACCGACATCGTCGCGACACCGCACGAGGACGCGACCTGCTGGGTGATGTTGAGCAGCGTCGAGCCGCGCGCGACCTGCGGTCCGGACAAGGTCCGCAGCGCCGTCGTGAACAGCGGCATCATCGTGCCGCCCATCCCGAAGCCCATCACGACCAGCATCACAATGATCAGGCCGTACGGCGTGGTCGCGGTCAGCTGCGTCAACCCGAACATGCCGACGATGATCAGCGCGATCCCGAACGGCACGATCCGCCCGACCGGCACCTTGTCGACCAGCCGCCCGGCGATCGGCATCGTGACCATCGCGCCCAGGCCCTGCGGCGCGACCAGCAGGCCGGCATCGAGGGTCGACTCGCCGCGGATCTGCTGGAAGTACGTCGGCACCAGCAGCAGGCCGCCGAAGAACGCGGCCGCGAACAGGAACATCGTGATGATCGACACCGTGAGGTTGCGGTTGCGGAGCAACCGTAGATCGAGCAGCGGATGCTCGGGACGGAACGAATGCCAGACGAACGCACCCATCAGCACCAGGCCGATCAGGATCGACACCCAGACCCGCGGCGCACCGAAATCGCCGTTCTCCATCGGCAGCGACGAGATGCCGAACAGGAACAGCGCCAGGCCCGGCGACATCAGCAGGACACCGAGCAGGTCGAGCGACTCGGAGCGGTGCGGCGTGTCCTTCGCCAGCGCGAACCAGGCGTAGACCAGCGCGATCAGGCCGAGCGGGACGTTGATCAGGAAGATCCAGTGCCAGCTCGCCACCTCGATCAGCCAGCCGCCGAGGATCGGTCCGAGAATCGGCCCGAGCAGCATCGGCACACCGAGGATGGCCATCAACCGGCCCATCCGGTGCGGCCCCGCGGCCCGCGTCATGATCGTCATCCCGAGCGGCATCAGCATGCCGCCGCCGAGACCCTGCAGGACCCGGAACGCGATCAGCGTGTTGATACCGGTCGCCGTCGCGCACAACGCGGACCCGGCGGTGAACAGGAAGATCGCCGCCATGTACAGCCGCTTGGTGCCGAACCGGTCGGCCGCCCATCCGGTCAGCGGGATGACCGTCGCCAGCGCCAGCGTGTACGCCGTGACCGTCCAGGCGACGGTGGAGTACGGGACGGGATCGCCCGGTGTCCCGAACTCGTCCTGGAACGTCGGCAGCGCGACGTTGACCACGGTGATGTCGAGGATCGACATGATCGCGCCCAGCACGACGACGCCCGCGACCTTCAGTACGGCGGCGTCGATGTGGTCGGGATACTGCGATCGAGTCGCTGGTTCGCTCACGGTCCGTCCCCCTCCGCACGGATGCACTCCCTGCAGACACTACGCCCGCCCACCGGCCCGTTGGCTACGCAATTCCTGCCAACGAACCGGGGTGACTACGGACTGTCCCGAACGACTACCGACAGCAGTCGATGGGCGCCGGGCTACCGGTGCTGACGTCGAACCCCGCCGCGGTCCACGGCGCACTGGACCGGACCGGAGTTCGCGACCACCACGTCCGGATCGCGCACTCCGGAACTACTCGTCGGCGTGCGCCTCCACCTTCTTCTTCAGTTCGTCCTTGGACAGACCCGACGTACCGGAGATGTCCGCGTTGGCCGCCTGCTTGGCGAGTTGCTCGCGGGTCATGTCGCCCGGCTGCTCGCCGAGGTGCTGTTTGCGGCTGGCGGCGAAGGCCTCGCCGAGTTCGGCACGGCGCTCGTCGGACAGGTTCGAACGCAGGCCGGGGAGCACCTTGGTCTCCTCCTCCTCGACATGGTGCGAGACCGCGTCGACGAGGTTCTGCAGGACCTTCTCGAAGTCGGGCGACTCCGGATCGGTCGCAGCGAGCTTGGCGAGCAGTAGGTCGGCCTCGATGTGTTCCTGCTGGCTGTGCGACACCTCTTCCTTCTCACCGGCCTCGGCGGCCGCGACCGGGTAGACCTCGGCCTCCTCGGCCCGGCTGTGCGCGGTCAGCAGGGTGGTGAGCACGGGCAGCAGGGTGGGACGTTTCTCCGGTTCGTCCTTCAGCGCGTCGAACAACCGCTCCACTTCCCGGTGGTCCTGCATGATCAGGTCGACGACATCGGCACTCATGACTGCTCCTTGGGTGGGTCCTGCTCGAACGAGGTTTTGATGTCGGACAGCGCCTGTTCGAGCTCCCGGTCGATGTCCGTGTCGGCGGTGGTGTCCAGTTGGACGGTGAGTTTCGATGTTCCGTCCGCGACGAAGTCGACCGCCAGTTCGCCGTGGTAGGCGTGCGGGCCCGCGACCTCCCAGCGCAGGATGCGATCCTCGTCCAGGACGTCGATCCAGCCCTCCCGACGCCCACCGCCGGCGGTGACGTCGACGTCGGAGTGGACGGCCTGGTGCGGCCGGCGCGCCTCCGGTCCCTGCGCCTCGACGGGTCTCGCGCCGCGTCGGTGCAACGACGTGAGCCACGGGAGGTAGTCGGGCAGGCGGTCGAGATCGGACAGCCGGTCGAACAGAACGTTCGGGGCGACGTCGACGGTGGTCCAGGCGTGGTGGGTGGTCATGATTTCTCCTTGCGGAGGCGGAGCTCGGGGAGGACCTCGGTGCGGTAGAGGTTCATCATGTCGACGCTGTGCGGGCCCATGTTGGCGACGTACACCTCGTCGAAGCCGGCCTCGAGGTACGGCGTGAACGCCTCCAGGTGAGCCTCCGCCTTGGGGCCGCAGGCAACCGATTGCGCGGTCGACTCCTTCGTCACCAGTTGACTGGCTTGTTCGAAGTGCCGCGGTGACGGCAGCACCTGGGCGAGCTCGCCGGGCAGACCTGAGTTGCCCCAGATCCGGTGCGCCTGCTCGACACCCTCTTCCTCGGTGGGTGCGTAGCTGACCTTGAATCCGGCCTGGGTCGGCTTGTCGAGCCCGCCGTGGTCGCGGAACCGCTGCAGCAACTCGGGGTCCGGGGAAGTGGTGATGTACCCGTCGGCGATCCGGGCCGCCACATCCGTTGCCTCAGGCCCGAATCCGGACATGTAGATCGGCAACGGTTCCTGCGGCCGGGTGTAGATCCGCGCGGTGTCGACGGTGTAGTGCTTGCCGTGATGACTGACGAACCCGTCCTCGGTCCACAACCGGCGCATGATCTCGACCGCTTCCTCGAGCATCTCCAGCCGTACGTCGACCGTCGGCCAGACCGTACCGAGGATGTGCTCGTTCAGCGCCTCGCCGGTCCCGACGCCGAGCCGGAAGCGCCCGTTCAGCAGCACCGCACTGGTCGCGGCCGCCTGGGCGATCACCGCCGGATGGATCCGTACCGTCGGACAGGTGACAGCCGTTGTCACCGGTAGCTCACAGACCTGGGAGATCGCCCCGATCGCCGACCAGACGAACGCGCTCTGACCCTGCTCGTCGTTCCAGGGGTGAAAGTGGTCGCTGATCCACAGGCCGTCGAACCCGGCCTCCTCGGCCAGGCGGGCCTGTTCGATCAGCTCCGCCGGTGTGTACTCCTCGCAGGACAGGAAGTATCCGATCTTCACACGCACCTCCGACGTCGTGGCTTACCTGTTTCGGGTGCCCGCAATCACGGATCGCATTCGCCTACTTCGTCCGCGATCGCGCGAGGTACACGGTCGCCGCTGCGGCGCCCGCGGCGAGCATGCCGAGTGCGCCGCGGTGCCTCGACGCGAGCACCTGAAAGCTCCGGCTCGACGAGCGGTCGTCGAACGCGCCGTGCGATCCGTAGTCGCGGCTGCGGTCGTCCGCCGGTGCCCAGAGGTTCGCGGCCTGTTCGTTGGGCAAATCGGCCTGTTGCGACTCGTACCCGGTTCGGGCGAGGTAGTGGTCCAGCAGCCCGGGGACGAACTTGTTGGCGAGCACCGTGACCGCGGTCGGAGTACCTACCCAGTACTCACGCCGGCGCGGGTGATCCGCGGCGTACACGATCGCGTCCGCGGCGACTTCCGGCTGGAAGATCGGCGGCACCGGCTGCGGGTGCTTCGGCAGCCTAGACAGTACCCACGAGAACTGCGGAGTGTTGACCGCCGGCAGCTGCACCATCGTGACGCGGACGCCGGACTTGTCGTGGAGCAGCTCGCACCGCAACGAGTCGTGGAATCCCTGGATCGCGTGCTTGGCACCGCAGTACACCGACTGCAGCGGAATCCCGCGGTACGCCAGCGCCGAGCCGATCTGCACGATCGTGCCGCGGTCACGCGGTTCCATCCGCCGCAACGCGGCCCGGGTTCCGTGGACGTACCCGAGATAGGTCACCTCCGTGGCGCGCCGGAACTCGTCCGGCTCGATCTCCAGGAACGGCGCGAACACCGAGGAGAAGGCCACGTTCACCCAGACGTCGATCGGGCCGAGCTCCGCCTCGATCCGATCCGCCGCAGCCTCGACCTGGGTGTGATCGGCGACGTCGACCGAGATCGCCAGCGGAGTCCCGCCGGCCTCTTTCACCTCCCGGACGGCGCCGTCCAGACCGGCCTCGCCGCGGGCCAGCAGCGCGACCTTGGCGCCGCGCCGTGCGAACGCGACCGCGGTCGCGCGCCCGACTCCCGCGCTGGCTCCGGTGACTACCACGACCTGTCCCATCGACGACTCCTCAGTTGGTTGCCTGCGGCCACAACCCGATCCGGATCGCCGCGTGGTTGAACGTCCGCGGCATCGCGCCGCGGAGCTTGGTGCGGGTGGTCGGGTCGACGTCGAGCTCGTACCGATCGGCGAGGTAGCTGACCGCCGTACTGGTGGTGAGCAGCACGAGGTTGCGTCCCGGGCACCCGGCCGGGCCTTCGCTGAAGGGGATCAGCGGCCAGGGGCCGTCGGCACGCCCGTCCAGCCAAATGGCCGGTTCGAACCGGTCCGCGAAGTCGAGGGCCTTGTCGTCACGATGGAACACCGAGCTTGCGATCACGAACTCGGTGCCTGCGGGCGCCGACAGGCCGCGCCAGTCGGTGTCCTCGGTCGACTGACGCAGCACGACCAACGTCGTCGGCCACAGTCGGACCGACTCCTGGATCGCCGCGCCGGCCTCGGCCAGCAACGGCGACGCCTCCGGGTGCCGCGCTTCGGAGATGATCGTCCTGAGTGCGGACGGCTGCGTTCCGAGTACGGCGAGGAGCCGCCAGAGCGCGATGCCCGCGGCGTCGAAGGCGAACAACCAATGCGGTACCTGCCCCGCTGGATCGAGCGCCTCGGGTCGCCGATCGAGCGCTTCGACGAGGCTCCCCGGCTCGGCCTTGTCGACGTACTGTGTCATCGACGCGAGGAAGCGGGCGCGGAGGTCGTCGTGGCTCGGACCGAATTGCGCCCAGTTGGCGTCGGCACGGAGCCGATCGAGCTGGGCGGTGAGTTCGACGTCGTCGCGGGCGCCGTCACCGAGCACGATGCGGCGGACGATGCGCGACCAGATCGCGCGAAAGTCGTCCCAGCCGAGCGTCCCGGACAGATCGTTCAGTTCCCCGCGGATCACCTCGACGAACCGATGGCCGTAGCGGTGTACCGGCTGGTGGCTGTCGAGCGCTTGCTCGTTGAGCTCGCGGCGGCCGGCGCGGAGCGGGGGATTGGTCACCAGCACCGCGTGCGGCTGGAAGTGGGTGAGCGCCGCGATCTTCTCGCCGGTCGCGGCAGCGAACGGTACCGGTGTCTCGGCGAGCAGTCGGTGGACGTCGTCCGGTGCCAGGACCAGCGCAAGCGTGCGGCCCGGGATGCGGAACAGGACAGGCCCGTCGCCGTAACGGCGACGAAGCCGGCGCACACACCGTACGGCGCGGTCGTCGACGCGAAGCCGCTCGGCGAGGACGCCCGCACGCGGTCTGCGCAGGATCGGCCCCTGGGCCACGGCGGGCCCGAGGACGTCGCGCAGGATGCGGACGGTGTCCGGCGCGGAGGCGATCGGCAGCGATATCGGCATGCCGTTCAGGTGTCCGTCGAGCGGCCCCCGAAAACGGTGCGTTCCGCGGTGCGCACGTCGTACCGGGAGCTGTACCGAACCGGATCGCAACCTGCCGTAACCGTCCGCGCGGAGGTCGCGTCAAGGGCCGCCGGGGTGAGGTTTGGGCTCGGATCGCGGGGGCACCGAACGAGCACACGGGGATGTCAACTTGCCGGGTACGGACCCGGTGTCGGAAAGGGAAGGGCCATGGAGTTCATTCTGTGGATCATCGCCGTGATCCTCGTCATTTCTGGAATCGTCTCGCTGTTCCGCGGCCAGATGTTGTGGGGCGCCGCGCTGATCGTCATCGGCCTGCTGGTCGGCCCGGGCGGCGTCAGCCTGTTCACCTGAGCGACCTCACCTGAGCGACCCATCGAACGACGCAGGACACGCGTCATCCAACAGCGTCACCCCCACGACGGACTTCGTGGGGGTGACGCGCGCGTTCGGTCCGATCGCCAATCCCTGGGAGTCCGCGTCGCGGGTGGTCAGGCGAAGCGGAAGTCGAGGCGGCGGGCCACGACGTGGCCGGCGATGTCGTCCAGTGTTGTGGCGTGGGCGAAGGCGTGCGCGCGGAGCATGGCCAACGCGTCGTCGGGGGTGACCTGGAGCTGCACCGCCACCATGCCGGTCGCCTGATAGACGATCGCCCGCGACGGGCCGACGTCGTCGCCGCCGGACTCGGACGCATGGTGCAGTACGGCGGTACCGACCGCGTCGGCGAGGAATTGCACGACGTCGGAGGGTTCGCTCAACTCGGCGTGCGTGTAGACGCTGTACGCGCCGAACGGCCGGCCGGCTGCCCGCATCGGGAAGCAGTGCATGATCACCCGGCCCGAGGTTTCGAGGACGGACCGGCTGAACTCGGGCCACAGCCTGCTGACGGCGTCGTCGAGGTCCGTCACGATCGCCCCGCCGGACAGGTACGCCTCCCGGCACGGCCCTTCGCCGAGCAGATCCTGGAGATTCTCGAGCTGGCCCGCGAGTTGGTCGGTGACAGCCAA
This sequence comes from Kribbella sp. NPDC048915, assembly GCF_040649595.1. Lineage (NCBI taxonomy): Bacteria > Bacillati > Actinomycetota > Actinomycetes > Propionibacteriales > Kribbellaceae > Kribbella > Kribbella sp. NPDC048915. The sequence goes on from NZ_JBEZFT010000095.1 coordinate 12,992, forward strand.
GGTCATCCGCGCGCCGGCGTCGTCGTTGTTGAGGCTGATCGAGCCGCCTTCGGCACCGACCAGGCGACGGCCCGCCTCGCACAGCCTGAGCACGAACCGCTGCCGGGGGTCGCCGTCAGCGATCAACTTGCCCAGACGTCCGAGTATCCCAGCACGATCCATCTACTGTTGTCTCCAGACGCTGTATCTGTCCCGGCTGTCCTGGCTGTCGGTTCCGGCGGTCGGTCCCTGTCCTGCTGGCTGTCCTATTGGCTGTCCTATTGGCTGTCCTGCTGGCGGTCCTGCCGGCGGTCCTGGGTGCGGACGTACGCCGGGAGCACGAGCCACAACCCCACGAACCACAGCAGTATCGCGGCCACGGTCCCGATCGCGACTCCTCTCGGGAGGACGACATCCAGGGCGATCAGCAGGCCGCCGGCCATCGACGCGACGAGCAACGCCATACCCCCGCGAGCCAGCCGGTCCGCGATCCGCACCAAGTGGTCGCGCATGCCTTGCCCGTACAGCCATCGGTGTACCGCGACCGGAGCCAGGAACAGTGCGACCGCCAGTGCGGAGGCGACGAGCGTGCCGGCGTAGACGCCGTGCGTGAAGTCGTCGGCGGAGTGGAACTGGCTCTGGAACGCGATGCCCAGCAGGAAGGCGAAGAGAATCTGGGTGCCGGTCTGGGCGAGCCGCAATTCCTGGAGCAGCTCGTTCCAGCGCCGGTCGAGCCGCTCGCCGGAACTCTCGTCGTCGCGTTGGTAAGTCACCGGCGGGCCCTATCTGCCTCACATTCGGAGTACGTTGAGCCTCCGGTACCCGGGCGCATTCGGCCGCCGGCGCGATCGGCGGCGAGGTACCGTCACCCGCGCTGGAAGAGAGGTCAGAGCTTCGGCCAGTGGCGGGTGTCGATGAGTTGCTGGGCTACTTCGCGAAGTTTGGTGTTGGTGTCTTGGGAGTAGCGGCGGAGGACCTCGAAGGCTTGGTCGTCGGTGAGGTTGTAGCGCTCCATCAGGATGCCCATCGCCTGGCCGACGAGTTTGCGGGCGTCCACCCGCACCGTCAGGTCCTGTTCGCGGCGGGCGGTGGCGACCGCGACCGCGGCGTGCCGGGCGAGGATGTAGGCGATCGCCTCTTCGTCCGGGCCGAAGGCGTTCGCCGTGCGGCTGTACAACCCGAGCACACCGACGGTCCCGCCGCCGGCCCACAGCGGTACGTCGAGCACGCTGTGGACGCCGAGCTCGAGGACCTTCTTCGACCACTCCGGCCACTGCGTCGCTTCGACCGTGTCCGGCACCGAGACGCTCGACCGCTACCGCATGCATTCGACCAGCGGCCCTTCCGCACCGGCCATCTGGAGGTTGTAGATCTCCGCGACGACCGGGTCGGTCACCGCCGGGACCTCCGGATGTCCGGTCCGCGTTCGCAGCGCGACACCGGCGTACTCGCAGCTCAGCGCCTGCAACGCGAAGTCGACGACGGCTTGAACGGTTTCCTCCAGACCGTCCGCATCGTGCATCTCCATCGCCAGTTGCGCGAACGTCTCGGCAGTCGGCGACGACGCCGCTTCGTCTCCGGAACGGTCACCCGCGGCCGAGTCCGAGTTGTTGATGTCGTCCACGCTTTCACCATGCATCGCTTGCTCACATTCCACAGAGGATCCAGGCCACGGTCGCGCCGTGGTCATGAGTGGTCTGATCCGGTCATCGCGTCGCGCAGTCTGTCGATCATGCCGGTCCCGCCCGGCAGTACCCGATCGGCCGGGGTCTCGTCCGCCGCCGCGGGATGCGGGCAGGTGGGCGCCGATCGGCTCGCCCGCGTCACCTCGCGCCCGAGCTCGCGCAGTTCCTGCGGATCGCACGCCGCGCGCAGTCGCGGCAGCAGGTCGCGTTCCTCCGCCTGCACGTGATCCAGTACTTCCACGTACAGCCGACCGACCAGCCGATCGAAGACACGGTCGTCGGGGTCGACGCCTTCGAGGTCCTTGAGGATCCGTTCGACGTCGGCCTGCGCCTCGATCTCGCGATCGGCCACCTGGTCACCGTCCGGCAGCGCCCGGCGGGCGGCCGGGAACAGGTACTGCTCCTCGGCCATCGAGTGCCGGACCAGCTCGGTGGTCAGGTGATCGGCCAGGTCCCGCCGGTGCCGGGCCTCGCCGCCACCCGCGATCAGCTCGGCGAGCACTCCTTCGACCGATCGATGGTCGTTCACGATCACGCCGATCAGGTCGGCCTCGTCCGCCGGGACGACGATAGCCATGCGTTACTCCTCGAGGTTGTTCAACCTCGCGGTGCCCCACCACTCGGCCCTCGAAACCGGCCGGTCAGCGGTGTGCACTCTGGACAGGTAGTGCACCGCTGAGACGGTGTACGCGGGAAGCAAATCACGCTCAGGTGCACTACTTGCCGCCGGACACGTCCTGTCGAACTGACACACCCCGCACCCGGTGGCCCAGGGATGTGGACCGGGCGTTGCGCATTGGTGCGCGGTTCTGCATCATTGGTGCCACAATTACGCAGAATCCTGGAAGGAGTGGTCAGCAATGACCGCGCAGTGGGAGTTCGTGCTGTGTGATGCGCTGGCGAAGGTGCATCCCGTCCGTGACCCGCGGCCGGTGGCCGCCGAGACCCGCTTCCAGGCCTTCCTCGGCGAACCGGCGTCCTTCCAGCTCGCGTACCGGCCGCCGATGGAGCCGACGTTCCGCAACCCGAGCCCATTGCACGTCCGGGTCGAAGGTGACGCGGCCGACCTGGTGACCGTGGCGAGCGTCGACCTGGTGCCGTGCTCGTTCGTCGCACTGCCGGGGCATGACGACGGCTACGAGTTCGACGAGCCCGGTCTGTACCCGGACGTCCTGCGCCCGATCCCGGACGGCGGCGTGCCGGTCCGCTTCGGCAGCTGGGCAGCGCTGTGGTTCGACGTGAAGACGGCCGACCTCGCGCGGGCAGGCGTTCACGAGCTCACCATCGTGGTGACCGCACCCGACGGTTCCGATTTGTACCGCGCGCCGGTGACCGTCGAGATCACCGGGATCGAGCTACCGCCGCTCGACATCGTCTCCAGTCATTGGATGCATCTCGACGCGCTTGCGGATCACTACGGACTCGAGGTCTTCAGCGAAGAGCACTGGGCTGTCGTCGAGCGCTTCATGGCGTCCGCCGCCGGGATGGGTGCGACGTCGCTGCTCGCGCCCGTGTGGACACCGCCGCTCGACACCGCGGTCGGCACGTACCGCACCGTCGTCCAGCTGATCGACATCACGACGACCGAGGACGGCTACCGGTTCGGTTTCGACCGGCTGCGGCGCTGGCTCGACGTGTGCCGCCGTACCGGCATCACCGGCGTGGAGGTCGCGCACCTGTTCACCCAATGGGGTGCGCGGGCGACGCCGGCGATCGTTGTCGACGGCAAGCGTGTGTTCGGCTGGGACGTCGCGGCGACCGACCCGAGGTACCGGGAACTGATGGAGGCGCTGCTACCGGCGCTGCAGGCGGTGCTCGACGAGGAGTGGGACCGCGAGCACGTGGTCTTCCACATCTCCGACGAGCCGTCCGGCGAGGAAGGACTGGCGAGCTACCTGGCGGCGAAGGCGGTGGTCGCCGATCTCCTCAAAGGCTGGACCGTGGTCGACGCCCTCAGCGAGCACTCGTTCTACAGCTCCGGTGCCGTCGAGGTGCCGGTCGTCGCGACCAATCACGTCGAACCGTTCCTGGCCGAGCGCCCCGAACGCCTGTGGGTGTACTACTGCGTCTCCCAGGACCGCGACGTCGCCAACCGCTTCATCGGGATGCCGTCCGCCCGTAACCGGGCCATCGGCCACCAGTTGTTCGCCTCCGGCGTGGACGGCTTCCTGCACTGGGGATTCAACTTCTACTACACCTGGCACGCCCTGCGCCGGGTGAACCCCTTCGAGGACACGTCGGCCGGCGGCGCGTTCCCGGCCGGTGACCCGTTCATCGTCTACCCCGGGCCGGACGGTACGCCGTGGCCGTCGATCCGCCATCGTGTGTTCGCCCAGGCGATGTGGGACCACCGCGCGCTGCAAGCTGTCCGCGAAAGGTACGGTACGGCGGCAGCGCACGAGATCGTCGACCCGGACCGAACACTCGCGTTCAACCGTCCTGTCCTCGATCCCGACCACTACTACCGCACCCGTCAGCGCCTGACCGCCGCGCTGACGGACTAGCTGGTCAACCGGAGTACGCGAGCGGACGGCTCCGCGACGGTCGTGGTGACGGTCAGTTTGCCGTCACCACGCCAGGAGTATGACCAGTCGCTGTCATCGACGGGGAAGTGGGGCGTGATCGTGCCGCGGGGGAGCGCAAGCTCCACACTGGCCGGTCCGGCGACGCGATGCCACACGGTCAGATAGCTGACCCCGGCACCGTGCAGCGCGAGCGCGACCCACTCGTCGTCCCAGGCCGGCAACCCCAACGGCCAGCTGGGAACGAGCGACTCGATGTCCTTCAGCAGTTCCCGGTGTGCCGCGAGCGCCGACCGAACCAGATCCAGCTCGGACGGCGTCATGCGGTTCAAGTGTCCGGACAGGTACAGCCGGCCGGGTACGCCGTTGACCATCGCGAAGATGAACTGCTCGCGGGTGCTTCCGGTGATCGGGTACGCCCAATGCCCGGCCTGCTCAGGGAGCAACGCAGCCGGCGCGGCCGCCGTGATCGGTGCATAGCGCAACGAATCTTCCTGGTCCGACGACGACTGCAGATGCAGCCGGGACAGTATCGCGTAGTCCATCCGCATCGCACCCGAGGCGCAGCTCTCGATCAGGAGGTCGGGATGACGTTCGTGGAGGCCGTCGAGCCAGTCGAGCAGGGCACGGTTGTGTTCGAGCAGTCCGTGTCCGAGCGACGTACCGCCCTTGTCGGTGCCCGGCCCGGTCATCGTGTTGTTGTCGAACTTGAAGAACCCGACCCCGAAGTCCGCGACGAGCCGGTCGACCGTGCCGTCGAGGTGCGCGCGGGCGGCCGGGTCACGCAGGTCGAGAAGGTACCGTCCGGATTCGGCCACCCGGGTACCGCGCCGGGTCAGGAACGCGCTGTCAGGCAGCGACTCGGCGATCGGCGAGCGGACGCCGACGACCTCGGGCTCGAGCCAGAGACCGGGGACCATCCCGCGGTCGCGGATCCGGTCGGTGACCTCGACGAGTCCGTTCGGAAACCGGGTGGTCGAGGGCTGCCAGGCGCCGACGGTGTTCCACCAGTCGCCCTCGGCGTACCAGCCGGCGTCGATGCAGAAGTAGTCCGCGCCGGCGTCGGCTGCCGCATCGATCAGCGGCAGCAGCTTCTCGGTTGTCGGGTCGCCGAGCAGCGTGTTCATGTAGTCGTTGAAGATGACCGGCAACCGGTCGTCGACCGGGCGGCGAAGCCGGATCGCACGTCGCTGCCGGGTGAGTGCGGCGAACACCGAGTCCCGGTCGGTCCCGGCGACGAGCGACACCGGCACCGACCTGAACGGCCGGTCCTCGGTGAGGTGCACGGACCACTGGTGTTCCTGGTCGGTCGGACCGCTCAGCAGCAGGTAACCGCCGTACCTGCTCTCGCCGACCTCGTAGTGCCAGGGACCGTTGTGCTCGATCTGCCAGCCGAGCGCGGACGGCGACGAGCGGTCGACGAGAACACCGATCGGCAGCCGTTCGCCGGTGGACCACGATCCGAAGTTCGTCACCGCGTGCCGGGTCCGGGCGACGTGGCGATGGCCGTCGGAAACGATGTCGGCGAGCGCTCCCGCGCGCAGACGCTCGACCGCCCACCTGCCTTCGGCCATCCAGCTGTTCGCTGCGGAGTACAGCTCGGCATCGACGGACGGCAGACCGACGGCGAGCGACGACAGGAACGTCAGCTCGAGCGATCCCGGTCCGGCGAGCGACGCCTCCGACCACGTCCGTACGCCGGCGCGCGCCTCGAACACGCTGGTGACCTGGAGTCCGGAGTCGTGGTCCACCTGAACGATGCGCAGGATGCCGGCACTGATCGAGTGGCTGACGTAGCGCAGCCGTTGACCGAGCACGGTCTCGACATGGCGGTTACTACTGGGCGAGCGGCCCGACCCGACGGCCGCGACCTCGACCAGCGCCTGACTCGTCTCCGGTGCCGGCCGCTCGGGTTGCTGCAGGTCGCGGACGGCGACCAGTCGCACGGGACCGTCGTCGAGCGCGAAGGTCAGGGTCAGGTCCGGGGTACTCCACTGCAGCAGGTTCACGCGGTCTCGTTTCGTTCTCGGTCGGCGGCGTCGCGTTCGAGGAGGTAGTCCTCGACCGTGAACAGGTGGGCGGACATCCAGGTGCGCGCCCGGTCGGGGTCGTGCGCGGTAAGCGCCGCGAGGATCGACAGATGCTCGCGATGGGCGGTCTCGTCGGCACCCGGCTGGCTGATCGACCGGCGCAGGCGGTCGCGCATGGTGCGGCCGCCGAGTGCGTCGATGAGGGCCGCCAGCACCGGGTTGCCGGAGGCCTCCGCGATGATGCGGTGGAAGGCGATGTCGTTCTCGATGACGGTTTCGTGGTTCGGCTCGTCGAGGGACAGTTCGGACTCGTTGTGCCGGAGCAGCTCGGCGGCAGCGGCGAGTTCGTCCGTGCCGATCCGCCGGGCCGCGTGGCCGGCTGCCTCGGTCTCGAGCATCCGCCGGACCGAGTGCAAGTGGGTGCCGGCGCCGTCGTGCAGGTCGACCACGAAGCCCATCGGTGCCAGCAGCATCGACGGATCCAGCTTGGTCACATAGGTTCCGTCGCCCTGCCGGGTCTCCAGGACGCCCATCAGCGACAGTGCGCGAACGCCTTCGCGCAGCGGATTCCTGGAGACCCCGAGAGCGGCCGCGAGGTCCTTCTCGACGGGCAGCCGGTCACCTGGCCGCAACTGGCCCTCGACGATCATCTGCCGGATGCCCTGGACGACGACATCGGTCTGCGAGACACCACGGCTGCGCGGCTGATCGGTGAGCTTCGCGGGGGTCATGGGAGCGCGATCGCCGTGGTCTGCGATGTCCAGTACGTACCGGTCGGGAACTGGTACCTGTGGAGTGACTCGGTGTGCATCTCGGCACTGTAACCGGGGGCGAGCGGCAGCACGTACGCACCGTTGCGGACCACGCACGGGTCGACGAAATGCTCGTGCAGATGGTCGACGTACTCCGTCACGCGGCCCTCGAGACTGCCCGACACCGCGACGTAGTCGAAGATCGCGAGGTGCTGCACGAGCTCGCACAGACCGACGCCGCCCGCGTGCGGACACACCGGTACGTCGAAGGACGCCGCGAGCAGGTACACCGCGAGTACTTCGTTGACGCTGCCGAGGCGGGCCGCGTCGAGCTGGCAGAAGTCGATTGCACCGGCCTGGAAGAACTGCTTGAACAGCACGCGGTTCATCCCGTGTTCTCCGGTGGCGACCCCGACCGGCGCGACCGCCTTGCGGATGGCGGCGTGGCCGAGGATGTCGTCGGGGCTGGTCGGCTCCTCGATCCACAGCGGGTCGAACTCGGCCAGTGCCTTGACCCATTCGATCGCCTCCGGCACGTCCCAGACCTGATTGGCGTCGATCATCAGATGACCGTCCGGACCGAGCACCTCTCGGGCGATCCCGCAGCGGCGGATGTCGTCGGTGAGATCGGCGCCCACCTTGAGCTTCACATGTTTGTAGCCGGAGGCAACGGCTTCTTCGCACAGCCTGCGGAGCTTGGCATCCGAGTACCCCAGCCAGCCGGCCGAGGTCGTGTAGCACGGGTAGCCGGCGGCCTCCAGTTCCTCGATTCGTTGCTTTCGGCCCGGTTCCTGGCGGGCCAGCAGCGCGATCGCCTGGTCGGGCGTCAGGACGTCGGACAGGTAACGCAGATCCGCGGCCGCGACCAGTTGCTCCGGTGACATGTCGGCGAGGAAGCGCCACAGCGGTACGCCGGCCCGGCGGGCGGCCAGATCCCAGACCGCGTTCATCACCGCGGCGAGGGCGAGATGGATGACGCCCTTGTCCGGACCGAGCCAGCGCAACTGACTGTCCGACTGGAGTTCGCGGTAGATACCGCCGAGGTCGTCGCAGATGTCGGCCACACTGCGCCCGACGAGGGGTGCGGCCCGTTGCTCGGCCGCGGCGACGCACAGGTCGTTGCCGCGGCCGATCGTGAACGTGAACCCGAAACCGGCCAGCGCGGGGTCGTCGGTGCGCAGGACGACGTACGCCGCCGAGTAGTCGCCGTCCTTGTTCATCGCGTCCGACCCGTCCCGGGTCAGTGATGTCGGGAAGCGGACATCGACAACCTCTACCGAGGTGATGCGCGGCATGGCGGCCCTCACTGTCAGAGATAGATGGGATCTTTCGGCAATTCAGTTGGCGTTCAGTATGGACCATCGCAGGCAGCGGCGCTACGATCCCGAAATTCGTAGGATCAATAACTGATCTTCGGCAGGAGGTTGCGGATGGGTCAGCTGGTGAGCCAGGACCGCGCCGCGTCCCAGCGGTTGCACTACGACCGTCCGGCCGGCGCCTGGCTGGAGGCCCTGCCGCTCGGCAACGGGCATATCGGCGCGATGGCTTTCGGCGGCGTCGGCACCGATCGGATCGGCCTGAACGACGAGACGCTGTGGTCGGGCGGCCCGGAAACCGCGCGCCTGCTGTCCACTCCGCTCGGCGCGACCGGTGCGCAGGCGGTGCAGGCGGTGCGCGACGCTCTACGGTCCGGCGATGTCCGTGGGGCGCATGAACTGGCGAAAGGCTTCCACTCCGGCTACTCGCAGGCGTTCCTCCCGTTGGGCGATCTCCACCTCGAAGTTGCCGTCGCCGGCGTCGTACCCGCGGCCGGGAGCGTCACGCAGTACAGCCGGGACCTCGATCTCGATGCCGCGATCACAACGACGCAGTACGAGGTCGGGGAGGTAGTGATCCGGCAAGAGGCGTTCGTGAGCGCGCCCGACGACGTACTCGTGGTTCGACTGACCGCGTCCGAACCTGTGCTGGGACTGCGATGCCGACTGTCGTCGCAGCTGCAAGCACGCTCGCACGCCGTCGGCAACGGACTGGGACTGCTGCTGCAGGCGCCGGCCGACGTGGCACCGCCGCACCGTTCCGTACCCGAGCCGATCCGCTACTCGGAGGGCGCTGATCGCGGAATGGCCGCCGCTGTCGCGCTGCGTGCCGCGAGCGACGGCGAGCTGAGAACCGCTGACGACGAGCTCACGGTGGGCGTCGCCACCGAGATCACCCTGCTCGTGTCGAGCGCCACGTCGTACCAGAACAGCAGGACCGCGGAGGAATGCTGGTCGGCCGCGGATCGCATCGCGCTCGCTGCCGCGGACCGCGCGTACGACGCCCTCGTGGCCGACCATCAGCAAGATCACCGGCGCCTGTTCCGTCGCTCGGCGCTCGAGCTGCCGGTCACGGCCCACTCCGAACTGCCGACCGACGAGCGGATCCGGCGCGGGGTCGATGACGAGGATCCGGCGCTGGCCGCACTGGTCTACAACTACGGCCGCTACCTGATGATCGCGAGCTCGCGACCGGGTGGATTGCCGACGACGCTGCAGGGCATCTGGAACGACATCCTCCGGCCGCCGTGGAGCTCGAACTACACGGTGAACATCAACACCGAGATGAACTACTGGCCGGCCGAGACCACCAACCTGTCCGAATGCCACGAGCCCCTGCTCAGGTTTATCGATCAGCTCGCCGAGGCAGGACGCACCACCGCGCGGGAACGGTACGGCTGCCGAGGCTGGACCGCTCATCACAACACCGACGCCTGGCAGTGGACCGCGCCGGTCGAAGGGGACCCGCGCTGGTCGAACTGGCCGCTCGCCGGCGCCTGGCTGGCTCGGCACCTGTGGGACCACTACGAGTTCACCGGCGACCTGGAGTTCCTCGGGCAGTCGTGGCGCGTCCTGCGTGGTGCCGCAGAGTTCTGCCTCGACTGGCTGGTGGAACTGCCCGACGGCAGTCTCGGTACGTCGCCGTCGACCTCACCGGAGAACGACTACATCGCCGCCGACGGGCAGCCCGCCTCCGTCACCGAGTCGTCCACGATGGACCTGGCGCTGATCGCGGACCTGTTCGGAGTGGTCGAGCGTACGGCGGACCTGCTCGACGTCGTCGATCCGCTCGTCGTCGAGCTGAGCACCGCGCGGAAACGGCTGCCGGATCCGCCGATTGGTGCCCGCGGACAGTTGCAGGAGTGGGCCGCCGACCTTCCGGAGGAGGACCCGCAGCACCGCCACATGTCGCACCTGATCGGCCTGCATCCGGGCGAGGCGATCACCCCGGACGGTACGCCGGAACTCGCCGCGGCCGCCGCGCGGACCCTCGAGCTGCGCGGCGACGAGGCGACGGGATGGTCGCTGGCATGGAAGATCTGCCTGCGGGCACGCCTCCGCGACGCCGCCGCCGCGCACCGGCTGGTCCGGGCGTTCCTGCGGCCGGCCGACGACACCGCGATCGGCCGTCCGGGCAGCGGCGCGGGCGTCTACCCGAACCTGTTCTGCGCGCATCCGCCGTTTCAGATCGACGGCAACTTCGGTACGACGGCGGGTATCGCGGAGATGTTGCTGCAGAGCCACACCGGCGACATCGAACTGCTGCCCGCGCTGCCGACGCAGTGGAGCAGCGGCCGCATGACCGGCCTCCGGGCCCGCGGTGGCGTGGTCGTCGATCTCACGTGGACGCCGCACGGAGTCGAGGCGGTGCTGACCGCGGACCGGGACCAGGTGCGTGTCGTTCGCCACGGGGCGGACCGGCTGCCGGTCAGGCTGACAGCCGGTATCGGCACGCGCGTGGCCACGAGTTGATCACCGGCAGGGACGAGGAGCGCAGATGGCAACCCTGACAACCGTCCGGCCACCGGCCGGTGAAACCCCGGCACGGCCCAGGAAGCAGCGCAGCCGGGAACGGCCCGGCTTCCGCGGATTCCGGCGCAGCCTGCGCCGGCACTGGACCTTGTACCTGTTGATGGTCGTGCCGCTGATCTGGTTCGTCATCTTCAAGTACATCCCGATGTCGAACGCGGTGCTCGCGTTCAAGAGCTTCAATGTGGTCAAGGGCATCTGGGGGAGTCCTTGGGTGGGCTGGCAGAACTTCGAGCTGTTCTTCGCCAACCCGGTGTTCTGGACCCTGGTGAAGAACACCTTCCTGCTGTCGGTCTACACGGTCGCGGCCAGCTTCCCGATCGCGATCATCCTCGCGCTGGCGCTGAACGAGATCCGCAACGGTCTGTTCAAGCGCACCGTCCAACTGGTCACGTACGCGCCGTACTTCATCTCCACCGTGGTTGTGGTCTCGATGACGATCCTGGTGCTGTCGCCGCGTCTCGGTATCGTCAACGAGGGGCTCGGGTTCTTCGGCGTCCCGGCGGTCGACTTCCTCGGTAACCCGGACTACTTCCGGCACATCTACGTGTGGTCGGACGTCTGGCAGACCACCGGGTACTCCGCGGTGATCTATCTGGCCGCGCTGGCCGGCATCGACCCGGCGCTGCACGAGTCGGCCAAGATCGACGGTGCCAGCCGGCTGCAGCGGATCCGGCACGTCGACCTGCCCGGCATCATGCCGACCGCCGTCATCATCCTCGTCCTTGCCGTCGGCAACATCATGGCGATCGGCTTCGAGAAGGCCTTCCTGCTGCAGAACCCGCTCAATCTGAGTGAGTCCGAGATCATCGCGACGTATGTGTACAAGACCGGCCTGCTGAACGCGGACTTCAGCTCCGCGACCGCGGTCGGCTTGTTCAACTCGGTGATCAACCTGGTTCTGCTGCTCGGCGTCAACGCGGTTGCCAAGCGGCTCACCGGAAACGGATTGTGGTCATGAGCGTCCAGACCGAGACCCGAACCCTGCCGACCAAGCGTGGCGAGCGCCGAGCGGCGCGGACCCGGCGGATCCGCGAGTCACGCACCGACCGGATGTTCCTGTTCTGCGTGTACCTGCTGCTGGTCGTCTTTCTCGCCGTGGTGCTGCTGCCGCTGCTCTACATCGTGGCGAGCTCGTTCAGCAGCCCGGAAGCGGTGTCGTCCGGTCGCGTGCTGTTCTGGCCGGTGGACTTCTCGTTGCGCGGCTACCACGCGGTCTTCGAGAACCCGCAGATCGTTCAGGGCTACCTGAACTCGCTGTTCTACACGGTCGTCGGCACGGTCGTCAGCGTCACCATGACGATCGCGATCGCCTATCCGATGTCCCGCCGTACGCTCGTCGGCCGGAACGTCGTGATGACGCTGATCCTGTTCACGATGCTGTTCACCGGCGGGCTGATCCCGACCTATCTGGTGGTGCAGTCGGCCGGGCTGCTCGACACCCGGTGGGCGTTGATCATCCCGCAGGCAATCGGTGTCTGGCAGGTGATCATCGCCCGGACGTACTTCCGGACCACGATCCCGGAGGAGCTCGTCGAAGCCGCGCAGCTGGACGGGTGCGGCGACCTGCGGTTCCTCTGGTCGGTGGTGATTCCGCTGGCCAAGCCGATGATCGCGGTGGTCGCGTTGATGTACGCGATCATGCAGTGGAACTCGTACTTCGACGCACTGATCTACCTGAAGAATCCGGATCTGTTCCCGCTGCAGCTGGTGCTGCGCAACATCCTGATCCTGAACACGACCGGAGGCGGCGCAGTCGACGCCTCGGTGGTCCTCCAACGCCAGCAACTGGCCGACCTGCTCAAGTACTCGCTGATCGTGGTGGCGAGTGTGCCGGTGCTGCTGATCTATCCGTTCGTCGCGCGCTACTTCACCAAGGGAATCATGATCGGCGCCGTGAAGGGCTGATCCTCCGCATCACCTCGACCCCTGTGAGGGATTATGTCTGTTCAATTCACACGGCCCGGACGGCGTCGCCGGGCCGCGGTCGCCGGCGCGACAATGCTGGCCCTCGCGCTCGCGGCCTGTTCCGGTGGCGCCGGCGCCGAGGACGCGGCGGACAAGCCGCTGCCGACGATCACCGGCAACCCGGCCGTCACGCTCGACGTTTTCGCGCCTCAGGCGGCCGACTGGAACCTGGCCACGAACGACTTCACCCAGGTGGTGAAGCAGAAGTTCAACCTGTCGATCAAGTGGCAGACCACGACGTTCGACGGCGGTCCGGCCAAGGAGAAGCGGCAGATCTCACTGGCCAGCGGTGACTATCCCGACCTGTACCTGCTGATCCCGTGGGTGGACCAGTTCACCCAGGCGGACCTGCTGAAGCTGGCCAACCAGGGTGTGGTCGTCCCGCTCAACCAGCTCATCGACCAGTACGCGCCGAACGTCAAGAAGGCCCTGGACTCGACGCCGGAGTGGAAGGCGATGGCCACCGCGCCGGACGGCAAGATCTACGGGATGCCGCAGTGGGTGGACTGTTTCCATTGCACCTACCAGGCGAAGCTCTGGATGAACTCGGCGTGGCTGAAGAAGCTCGGCCTCGAACAGCCGAAGACGACCGACGACATGCGCAAGGTCCTGGAGGCGTTCAAGACCAAGGATCCGAACGGCAACGGCAAGGCCGACGAGATTCCGCTCAGCGCCGACGTCCGCGACGTGCTGATTCCGTACTTCATGAACGCCTTCATTTATGACCCGCAAGGCACCAGCGGAAACAACAACTCGACGCTCGTGCTGAACGACGGCAAGGTCGACATCCAGGCGGACAAGGACGGCTGGCGTGAAGGTCTGCGGTACCTGAACTCGCTGTACAAGGACGGCCTGATCGACCGGGGTGCCTTCACCCAGAATCCGGACGCGCTGTCCCAGCAGGGCAACCATGCCGGCAGCGTCATCCTCGGCGCCGCGACGGTCCTGCACCCGGGCATCTTCGTGAACACCGGTTCCGCGGACGGACGGGACAAGCAGTACGACGCCGTACCGCCGCTGACCGGGCCGAGCGGTGCGAACTACACCGGCTACAACTTCCCGAGTGCGCCCGGCGCGACGTTCGTGCTGACCAACAAGGCGACGCAGGAGGAGCAGATCCAGGCGATCAAGCTGCTCGACTACATGTTCACCGACGAGGGGCAGATCAACGCCTTCTGGGGCAAGGAGGGCAAGACCTGGAAGAAGCCGGAACCTGGTGACGTCGCGCTGGACAAGTCCCTGAAGCCGATCTTCAAGCAGATTCCGCAGAAGCCCGGAGCGAAGCCGCCGAACTCGGGATGGCAGGCGCTCGCGCAGTACAACAACACGGCGCGCTACCGGAACTCCGAGGCGATCGGCACCGACGTCTACTCCCAGGAGGGGTACGAGCGGCGGCTGTACGAGGCGACCAAGCTGTACGCCGGCGAGGAGGACAAGTCGAAGATCTACCCGTACTGGAAGGTGTGGATCGACCCGACCCTGGCGAACGAGGTCGCCACGCTGCAGACCAACATCGACAACTACGTGCAGCAGAACGCGCTGCAGTTCGTCACCGGTTCGAAGAACCTCGACACCGACTGGGACAGCTACGTCAAGGGCCTCGAGGGCCTCGGCCTCAAGCGCTACCTCGAGATCCAGCAAACCGCCTACGACAAGATGCCCAACAAGTAACCACCACCGCGGGGGCGGGCGGCGGGCCGGGCC